>JAIOYC010000067.1 GCA_021741325.1 Alphaproteobacteria bacterium | reverse complement strand
CGCTTCCCACGGCGGTAGCGGGCATTGCCCTGGCGGCCCTGTACGCGCCCAATGGATGGATCGGAAAATTTTTCTCCGCCTGGGGCATTGAGATCGCGTTTACCCCGGTGGGGATTGCGATTGCCCTGATTTTTGTCGGTCTGCCCTTCGTGGTGCGGACGGTGGAGCCGGTGCTGCGCGATCTCGACAAGGAGATGGAGGAAGCGTCTCTTTGTCTGGGAGCAAACCGGGCGCAGACATTTTTGCATGTGATTTTTCCGCAGATCGCTCCCGCCGTTCTGGCCGGATTTTCGATGGCTTTCGCTCGCGCGCTGGGAGAATACGGCTCTGTCATCTTCATCGCCGGGAATATGCCTTACCAGTCCGAGATCGTGCCTTTGCTGATTGTCATCAAGCTGGAGCAATATGATTATGCGGGAGCCGCGGCGATTGCGGTGGTTATGCTGCTGGCTTCTTTTCTTTTGTTGCTGAGTGTCAATCTGCTCCAAAAATGGGGCAGGCGGAAAAGGGGATTATAAATCATGACGGCCAGCGACATAACTTTCGAGGTCAGGCCCCTCAGGCGCCCTTTACCCGAATCTTTTCGGGTCAGGGCGTTCTTGATTATCACGGCGCTGGGGTTTGTCGGCGTGATGATCGTTCTCCCTCTGATCGTGGTTTTCGTCGAAGCCCTGGGGCAAGGGATTGGGATGTATCGCGATGCGATCATGGAGCCCGACGCTCTGGCGGCGATAAGGCTGACTCTTATCGCGGCGGGAATCGCGGTACCGCTCAATCTCGTTTTCGGTCTTGCGGCCAGCTGGGCGGTGGCCAAGCATGAATTCGCGGGCAAGCATCTTTTGGTGACGTTTATTGACCTTCCTTTTTCCGTCTCACCTGTGATTGCGGGGCTGATTTATGTGCTTTTGTTCGGATCGCACGCGGCGCTCGGGCCTTGGCTGGATTCTCAGGGAATCGAGATTTTATTCGCCGTGCCGGGGATTGTACTGGCCACGGTATTCGTGACATTTCCCTTTGTGGCTCGCGAGCTTATCCCCCTGATGCAGGAGCAGGGAACCGATAACGAGGAAGCGGCTCTTCTTCTGGGGGCCAGCGGCTGGCAGACCTTTTTCCATGTCACGCTGCCCAATGTCCGGTGGGGCCTGCTGTATGGAGTTTTGCTGTGCAACGCCCGCGCCATGGGAGAGTTTGGGGCAGTCTCGGTGGTGTCCGGCCATATTCGCGGCCTGACCAACACCGTTCCCCTGCATGTCGAGATTCTTTACAACGAATATAATTTTTCGGCGGCTTTTGCCGTAGCGTCCCTTCTGACGATCCTGGCGCTGGTGACGCTTGTGGTCAAGGAATGGCTGGAACGCCGGCGCTTCGGCAGCACTTTGCAAGGGATGAATTGATGGGCATACGCGTTGAAAATATCCGCAAGACCTTCCGGGGCGAGAAGGACGTCACGGTTCTGGACGGCGTTAGCCTGAACGCGCGCACGGGCGAACTCATTGCCCTTTTGGGCCCTTCGGGTTCCGGGAAAACCACGCTGTTGCGGATCATTGCGGGGCTGGAGTTCGCGGATAGCGGCGGGATTTATCTCGACCGGGAAGAAGCCAGCCAGACCCCCGTTCAAAACCGCAGGGTCGGGTTCGTGTTCCAGCATTACGCCCTGTTCCGGCATATGACCGTGTTCGACAATATTTCTTTCGGCCTGCGGGTGAAGGGGCGGGCGCACAGGCCGGACAAGGAAACCATCCGGAAGAAGGTCATGGAGCTGATTGATCTTGTTCATCTTTCTGATCTTCATGATCGTTTTCCTTCCCAGCTTTCGGGCGGGCAAAGGCAGCGCGTGGCGCTGGCCCGCGCGCTGGCGGTGGATCCGAAGATGCTGCTGCTGGACGAGCCTTTCGGGGCGCTGGATTCCAAGGTGCGCAAGGAGCTCCGGCGCTGGCTGCGCAAGCTCCATGAGGATCTGCACATCACCACTTTTCTGGTGACGCACGATCAGGAAGAAGCCATGGAGCTGGCCGATCGGGTCGTGGTGATGAACAAGGGGCGTATCGAGCAGATCGGAAAGCCTGAGGAAATCTATCACAATCCGGCCAACGCCTTCGTGTATGATTTTCTGGGAAATTACAATTCGTTCAATGGATGGCGGAGGGGCGGCGAGGATTTTCAGATTTTAAAAAAGGGTCAAAAAATACCCGAGGGTTCTACGCCCGTGCGCCTGTTTGCCCGGCCGCACGACATGGAAGTCCTGCTGGCCGCTGAAGGTACGCAGTGTATTCCGGCAATAATTATTCATATAAATCCTGCCGGGCCGCTGGTGTCGGTGGAGTTGGAGGATGAGCAAGGTGGCTTGTTGCAGGCGGCCCTCACAAAGGAGAACGTCTCGGCCCTGGATCTGCGCAAAGGACAGAGGGTCTTTCTTAGGCCCCGTGAAATGAGAGCATTTTAAAATAATAGAAGGGAAACCGCTTCATGAGCACTTCAAAAACCATACAGATTCCGGCTCACGATTTCGGCAGCTTCGGGGCCTATATCGCGCTGCCCGCGCAAACGCCCGCGCCGGCCGTGATCCTGATTCAGGAGATTTTCGGGGTAAACGCGGAGATGAGGGAGAAGTGCGACGCGATGGCCGCGCAGGGCTATGTGGCGGTCTGCCCGGATTTATTCTGGCGCATCGAGCCCGGGATCGAGCTGGCGGACAGCGTGCCAGAGCAATTGCAAAGGGCTTTCAGTCTGTTCGGGCAGTTCGATACCGCGTTGGGTATGGCCGACCTGAAATCCACCCTGTCTTTCCTGCGGGGCCATAAGGCGGTTTCCGGCAAGGTTGCTTGTCTGGGTTACTGCCTGGGCGGGAAGTTGGCTTACATGATGGCCTGCGAAACGGATGTGGACGCCTCCGTGGCCTATTACGGCGTGGCGATCGAGATGATGCTGGACAAGGCGGTGGGCATCAAAAATCCCCTGCTGCTCCATATCGCGGAGAAGGACCAGTTCGTACCGTCCGAGGCGCAGGAAAGCATCCAGGCCGCTTTGGCCGGGAACCCGCATGTGAGGATTCACAGCTACCCCGACGCGGAGCACGCTTTCGCGCGCGGCGGCGGGATGCATTACGACGCGGGCGCGGCGAATCTGGCCAACGAGCGGACAGCGGATTTCCTGAAAAAGGTGCTGGGCTAGACTTTCAGTACAAGAACACGTATAAGAGCGCTCTGTTTAAGGGAAACACCAAAGACCATGGCCAAAGAAGAACTTATTGAATTCAAGGGCGTCGTGACGGAGATTCTCCCGAATACGATGTTTCGCGTGAAGCTGGAAAACGACCATGAAATCCTGGCCCACACGGCGGGAAAGATGCGCAAGAACCGCATCCGCGTTTTGCAGGGCGATTCCGTTGTCGTCGAGATGACGCCCTATGACCTCACCAAGGGCCGCATCATCTTCCGTGAAAAATAAACTTATTCTGGCTTCGGCTTCTCCGCGCCGAACGGCTCTCCTGAAGAGCATCGGCATTATTCCTGCCGCCATTGCACCCGCGAATATTGACGAGACGTCCCTGAAAGGCGAATTGCCCCGTGATCTGGCCCTGCGGCTTTCGATCGCCAAGGCGCGGGCGATTGCACCCTCTCATCCCGAAGCGTTCGTTCTGGCCGCCGATACGGTGGCAGCCACGGGGCGGCGCGTGCTTCCGAAGACGGAAACAAGGGAAGAGGCGGCGGAATGCCTGGGGCTTCTTTCCGGGCGGCGGCATCATGTGTATGGGGGGATCACACTGCTCATGCCCGATGGAACCATAAGATCCCGGGTCACGGACACGGTTGTGCATTTCAAGCGCCTGAGCACAGCTGAGATCGCAGCCTATCTGGAGACCGGCGAATGGCGGGGCGTGGCCGGCGGGTATGCCGTTCAGGGCTATGCGGAGCGCTTCGTCAAATCTATCAACGGCTCATATTCAAATATCGTGGGATTGTCGCTTTATGATACGATGGCCCTGCTGGAAGGAAACGGGTTCTTTCGGGCTTAAAGGAAGGGCCGGCTTTGGATATTCTGATCGAGGAACAGGACGGAGGATTGTGGGCGGCCGCCTTGGAAAATGGCCGTCTGGAAGGTCTGGAGATCGACCCACCGTCCGAGGAAGTCCGGTGGGGGTCCATATACTGGGCCAAGGTCAAAACCATCGATGCCGCTCTGGATGCCGCTTTTCTGGATCTGGACGGGGACAACACAGGAATTTTATATAACAAGGACATACGGCGTCATGTCCGGGGCGGCGCTATTGCCAAGGGTGGCGCGGACGCGATCGGGAAAACCCTTTCTCCCGGCGATATGGTGGCCGTTCAGGCCAAAACCGCCTATATGCCCCGCGAGCAGGACGACTATGCGCGCACGGAGAGCAAAATTCCGCAGGTGAGCATGGATATCACCCTGCAGGGCCGGTATCTGATTTTCTGCGCGATGATGCAGGAAAACCGGCTGTCTTCACGGATCCGCGAGAAAGCTCTTCGGAAGCAGCTTCAGGGCATGATGGACGATTTGGCCGATATGAGCGGCATTATTCTGCGGTCGGCGGCGGCGGACATGCAGACCGACATGCTGCGGCGCGAGGGCGCGATCCTCAAGGAAGCCTGGAAGCAGATGCAGGTCCATCTGGCGGGTGCGGAGCCCGCGCTGATTATGCTTGGGCCAGACGCCTTTCAGCGCATGCTCAGCGATCAGGCGGGGGAGCGCATCAGCCGGATAGAGGTGGTGACCATGGATCATTTCAGCATGGCCGAGGAGTGGTGCAGCGTGTTCGCGCCCGACCTGGTTCCCAAGATCGAGCCTGTGGAAATTCGCGGCGCGGTGGAGGATCTGGCCCTGTTTCATTATCGTGACATCGTCGGGCAGATCGAAGATCTTCTACGGAGTTATGTTCTGCTGCCCAGTGGCGGGAATGTGATCATTCAGGAAACGGCGGCTCTGACGGCGATTGACGTCAACAAAGGCGGCGACAGGCGTTCGAATCTGGCGGTAAATCTGGAAGCGGCGCAGGAAATCGCCCGCCAGGTGCGCCTGCGGAACATCGGGGGCATTCTTTTAATTGATTTTCTGAAGTTTCAGAGCAAAAAAGACGAAAACCGGGTCACGGAGACCCTGGAAGAGGTAATTCGCCATGATCCCTGCACCGTGCAAATTCACGGCCTGACCCATGCAGGGCTCACGGAATTGACGCGGGCGCGCCGGATTCCCTCACTGGCGGAGCGTCTGGACGCCGAGGCTATTTTATAAGTTTGACCCGGTTCCCCGGTGAAAAGACTGGACAGCCCCGGCCGGTTCTTTTATACACGGATCGACTGGCCCTACGGCTGGTTTGCCCGAGTAGCTCAGTGGTAGAGCAGGCGACTGAAAATCGCCGTGTCGGTGGTTCAATCCCGCCCTCGGGCACCATTTTTTCCGCTCATTCAGGCGGTTTTCTCTTGATATGCGCATAGATCGTACACCATGCACTCCGCGCAGCGCGGTTTGATGGCTTTGCAGGTGTATCGCCCATGCAGGATGAGCCAGTGATGGGCATGCAGGGCGAATTCATCCGGCACGGCCTTCATAAGGGCTTCCTCGACCTTTTCCGGGGTCTTGCCGGGGGCGAGGCCCGTTCGGTTGCTGACCCGGAAGATGTGCGTGTCGACAGCCATGGTGTGTTCCCCAAAGGCGACATTCAAGACCACGTTGGCGGTTTTGCGCCCCACGCCGGGCAAGGCGGTGAGTTCGTCCCGCGTGGAGGGCACCTGTCCGCCATGCTCCCGCACGAGGATTTCGGAGAGCGCGATCACGTTTTTCGCCTTGGTGTTGTGAAAATTGATGGTTTTGATGTGTTCCCGCAGGCCCTCCAGCCCGAGTTCCAGCATTTTTTCCGGGGTGTCCACTATTTGAAACAAGGCCTTTGTGGCCTTGTTCACACCCAGATCCGTGGCCTGCGCAGAAAGCACCACGGCCACGAGCAGGGTGTAAGTGTTGGTGAATTGCAGCTCGGTCTGGGGGGCGGGATTCTGAACCCTCAGGCGGGAAAAAAATTCATGGATCTGGCTTTTTTTCATGGGGCTTTCAAAACATCACAAAAACCGGATTGCCGCAAGAGTTCCGGGCAGGCTACAACGGCTTATGTTTCAAGAAGGGATTATAGCTGACTCGATTGATTACCTGGTCACTCATTATCAGGAGCGCCCCGATCTGGACGCTCTGGCCGCGCGGGCAGGGTACGAGCCGGCCCATTTCCAAAAGATGTTCAAATCCCATGTCGGGATCAGCCCCAAGCGCCTTGTCCAATACATGCACGCGCGCCACGCCCGGGAATTGTTGGCGGATGGGCGCTCCACCCTGGACGCGGCTCTGACGGCCGGATTATCCGGAAATGGACGGCTGCATGATTTGTTCGTGTCCTGCGAGGGCGTCACGCCGGGTGAGATCAAAAACCGGGGCGAGGGCTTGCGCATTGCCTACGGTTTTTATCCCACCATTCTGGGCGAGGTGATGATCGGCAAGACGGCGCGCGGGGTGTGCTGGCTGGGCTTTCTGGTGGATCAAAAGCGCGACGAATCTCTCCGGCGTCTGCGCGCGCACTGGCCCCTGGCGGATCTTGCGCATGACCAGGAGGCTGTGCGTCCCGAGAGCGAGGCTCTCATACGCATATGGCGCGGGCAGGGGGATGCGGGACGGAGGCTAAAACTGGATCTTTACGGCACGAATTTTCAGATCCAGGTCTGGCAGGCGTTGTTGCGTATTCCCTGCGGCGAAACCGTGACCTATCAGGATATTGCCCGAGGGCTGGGCCGTCCGAAATCCTCCCGCGCGGTGGGAGGGGCGGTGGGCGCGAACCCCGTGTCCTTGCTCATTCCCTGCCATCGCGTGATTCGCTCGACCGGAATTATTGACAATTACGGGTGGGGGAGTCCCCGCAAGAAGCTGATTTTGGGGATGGAGGGGGAGGTTTTCTGAGCGCGGACTCTTTAATAGTCTGTTCATTCCAAATTTAAATTTCATTTTTCCATCCTTTTGTTTTTAAACATATATTTTAATAGTTCGTCTGGCGGCCGGTTCACCCCCCGGCAGAGAGGAGGGGCGTCAAAAACGGGTCTCCCATGGCGAAGCGCCATGGATATAGTAGGATATTATTCCTAAAATGTCAAGGAGCATCTGCAACGGAAAGATCCCCGCTTGCGCGGGAAACGCACTGGAGGAGGCGGAGAAGACAGGAGGGGGAGTTTTTCAAACGGAGGCATTACCCAAAATCGGTAAGCATGGAAAGAGCGGCAACGATCTGTTATTGTTCCAGCCTCGGGCGCAGAGACCCTCTGCCTCCCGTAATATATTATAAAATAACATCATGCGCGCGAAAGAAACAAATCCGATGGAGGAAGACGTCCTTCTTAGAATCACAGGCCTCTCGAAGACCTTTGAGCAGGGGGGGCGTTCGCTCGCGATCTTTAAAAATCTGGAGCTGAAAATCGAGGCGGGCGAGATCGCCGCGCTCGTGGGGCCCAGCGGCGCCGGAAAATCGACATTGATGCAGATCGCGGGGCTTCTGGACAGGCCCGACGCGGGGAGCATCCGTATCGGGGGCCAGGAGGCTCAGGGGCTTTCGGATGGTGCCCGGACGCGCTTGCGGCGGGACGCGATCGGTTTCGTTTATCAGTTTCATCATCTTCTGCCTGAGTTCACGGCGCTGGAGAATGTGGCGATGCCCCAGATTATCCGGGGCGTGTCCCGTAGGCACGCCCATGCGAAGGCGGGTGATCTCCTGGCCTCGATGGGGCTGGCGGAGCGCCTGGATCACCGCCCCGCGCGATTGTCCGGCGGAGAGCAGCAACGGGTGGCCATCGCGCGCGCGCTGGTGAATGATCCCCGTCTTTTGCTGGCGGACGAGCCCACCGGGAATTTGGACCCGGGAACTTCCGCGGGGGTTTTTGAGATTTTAATGCGCCATGTGCGGGAGCGGAATATAGGCGCTCTCATTGCCACTCATAACATTCAGCTCGCCGATCGCATGGACCGGGTGCTGGAGCTGCGGGCGGGGAAGCTGGAGCCGTTTTAGGTCTTCAAGACAACACGCCCTAAAGCGGATGCTCCGCAGGGTTCTTATTCAGACACTTCAAGGGGGATTTTTGAAATGGCCTGATCGAGGCGTTTCATGCTTTCTTCCGTGATGTCCGTCGAGGCGCGGGTAACGACGACGGCCTGACGGGAAATCACCATCGTATAGCCCTTTTCATCCGCAAGGGTCTGTACGATTCCAAAAAATTTATCCCGCAGCTGCGTCATGGCTTTTGCCAGGGCCGCGTCGAGATTCTTTTTCCGGTTTTGAGCCATCCGGCTTGTTTCCATGAATTTGGTTTCGAAATCCTGCTTCTTCTTCTGGAGATCCTCTTTGGACAGCGAGGCGCTTTCATCAGCGATTTTTTTCTCCTGCTCCCGGAGGCTTTGCTCTTCCCTGGAAATTTCCTCCAGGAATTTCGCCCGGTAGGATTTGACCTGATCCTGGATGTTGCGCGCTGCGACGGATTCGGTCAGGGCTCTTTGAACATCGACAATCGCAAAGGAGGTTTCGGCCCGTGCAGACGGCGTGCAAAAGGAAAAAAGCGCAACAAGGAACAAAAGGCGTAAAATAAGCGACTGCATAGTGAACTCTCTCCTAGAAACGTGTTCCAAAGTTAAACCGGAAAATCTCTTCCTGATCGTAATCTTCTTTCGCGAGCGGCGTGGCGAGGTCGATCCGTATCGGTCCGAAAGGCGAACGCCATGACAGGCCCATTCCTGCGCTGGCGCGTATGGTTTGATCCTCAAGAATGCCGGGGCCCACATCGTCGATATCCCAGAGCGTTCCGAAATCGCTGAAAGTATGGCCCAGCAATCCCAATTCTTCAGGCAGGCCCAGAGGGAAAGAGATTTCCGCAGATCCCCGATAGAAGTAATTTCCGCCCAGTGCGTCACTCGTGCGTGAATCCCGCGGGCCGATACCGGCCTGCTCGAATCCGCGCAAGGTGGATCCGCCGAGGAAGAATCGCTCGTTGATCGCCACGTCCGTATCGCTGTATCCGCCAATGGCTCCGACTTCGCCCAGCACGTTTAAAATCCACTGGTCCGCGATGGGATAGAAATAAGAGGCGCCCGTTTTACCAGACACGTATTTCGCATCGCCGCCCAGACCGGCGACTTCGGTGTCAAACCAGTAAAGCCAGCCGTCGGTGGGGAATATCGTGCTGTCCCGGTTGTCGTAGGTCACGCGCTGAGAAACAGCCGAGGTCTGACGCTCGCCCTCCTGATCGCGAATGAAGCGCGAGGCATTGGTCTGGACGTTTTCGATCTGGTTGGTTTCGATCCCGTAGCGCAGGGTTTGGCGCCAGCGTTCGGAGAGAGGGTAGCCGAGACGGGCCGCTCCCCCCGTTTTTTTCTGGTCGTAGGAGCTTTCAGTTTGGAGATCGCGGGTGATGTGGAAGAGGTCAACTCCGGCTGAAACGTCGCGGTCCAGG
>JAIOYC010000066.1 GCA_021741325.1 Alphaproteobacteria bacterium | reverse complement strand
GCTTCTGATTGCCGATGAGGTCATGACCGGCTTTGGCCGCACGGGCACAAAGCTGGCGTGCGAACAGGCGGGGATCACGCCGGATATAGTATGCCTCTCCAAGGGTCTCACCGGAGGGTTCCTGCCCATGGGGGCGACGCTTTGCCGCCGCGAGATCTACAAGGCTTTTTATAAAAAGGACCGCGCCAGGGCCTTTTTCCATTCCTCGTCCTTTGCCGGCAATCCGCTTTCCTGTGCGGCGGCGCTGGCCAATCTGGAAATCTGGGAGCGGGAGCCCGTGATGGAGCGCATCAAGGCCATTACGGATTCTCATACCCATGCGCGGCAGTGGTTCGAAGTCCGGCCCGATGTGGCGGCTGTGCGCACGCTGGGGACGATCTTCGCGCTGGATGTGCGAGAAGAAGAGGGCGGATATCTCTCCGCGCTGGGTCCTGCGCTCTATGACTTCTTCATGGAACGGGACGTGCTCTTGCGCCCGCTCGGCAATACGGTCTATATTTTGCCTCCCTATTGCGTAACCCAAGCCGATCTGGATCTGATTTATGACACACTCTGGCGATCCCTGGATTTCCTCCGGGATGAAGGAACTCAACGCGCCGCTTGAAGCGCCGGTCAGGGCGTTTTTGCAAAATCTCGCCCGGGACCCATCCGCCCATGCGCGCTTCATGAACATGCTCTCCATGCTCGAGCATATGGGAAGCCGGAAAATCATGCTGTCCCAGATGGATAAGGTTTTGACCGAGGACATCTTGAAGCATCTCGCGGAGGAGGCCCGGCACGCCTATTTCTTCAAGCGGCAGGCGGAACGTCTGGCCGGAGAGGCGCTGGACGGCTACGACAACGGAAATTGCACAACCCGTATTCCGGCCGCCATGTATTTCGGGCGCATGGACGCGGGCATTTCCAAAAGAGTCGCGCCCGCTGACTCTTACCCTTGGGTATCCCTCATTATAGAGCTTCGGGCCTGCTGGCTGTATGCGATTTACCACCAGGTTCTTGAAGAATCAGGTTTAAGAATATCCCTTAAGAGCCTACTGGCAGAAGAAGATATGCATCTTGCGGAAATGTTCGGGATGTGCGGCGCCGACACCAACACATTGCGCGCCCTGACCGCCTATGAAACGGATCTGTTCCGGAAATTCTGGGCTGTTCTGGAGAAAACCGAAGGGTGCCACGCTCTGGCGGCATAACCCTCTCTGTCATCCCGCGCGTATGCGCGGGATCCTTCCCGGTATGTTCAGGCGATCCCTCCGCGCTGCGGTCGCGGGATGACAGCCTTATTCCTTATTTCTTCGCCGCCAGCAAATCCCGGATTTCACTCAACAGAGCCACCTCGGGGGGGGCGGGCGGTGGCGGTTCGGCGGCGGCTTTCTTGGCCGCGTCTCTGAGAGCCATTTCTTTAATCTTGTTGACGTTCTTCACCAGAAGAAAAACGACGAACGCGACGATGATAAAATTAACCACGGCGTTGATGAACAGGCCGTAATTCAGCGTCGCCGCTCCGGCTTCCTGCGCGGCGGCAAGGCTGGGATATTCTCCGCCCGAAAAATTAAAGAAGAAATTCGAAAAATCGATCCCACCCAGAAAAAGGCCCAGAACCGGATTGAACAGATCATCCACCATCGATTTGACGATCGTGGTGAATGCCGCGCCCATGATAATCCCCACGGCCATGTCCATGACATTGCCGCGGGCGATGAAATCTCTGAACTCTTTAAACATTTTATTTCTCCCTTTTCGAGGGTTAAGCCGCCATGGCCCGTTTCACGGCCTCGCCCAGCGCGGCGGGGCTTTCGGCGACCGCAAATCCGGCGGCGCGCATGGCGTCCATCTTGGCGGGGGCGGTGTCGTCCGCGCCGGAGATGATTGCGCCCGCATGGCCCATGCGCTTGCCAGGAGGCGCTGTTGCGCCCGCGATAAAGCCTGCGATGGGTTTTTTCTTCTTGAGGGATTTATAGAACTCACAGGCCTCCAGCTCCGCCGTTCCGCCGATCTCGCCGATCATCAAGATGGCTTCGGTTTCGGGGTCGTCCATGAACAGCTCGATGCAATCGATGAAATTCGTTCCATTGACGGGATCTCCGCCGATGCCGATGCAGGTGGTCTGGCCCAGGCCGACCGCGCCGGTTTGCGCCACGGCCTCATAGGTGAGCGTGCCGGAGCGGGACACGATCCCCACCTTGCCGCGCTTGTGGATATGGCCGGGCATGATTCCGATCTTGCACTCGCCGGGCGTGATCACGCCGGGGCAGTTGGGGCCGATCAGGCGCGTCTTCGAGCCCGTCAACGCCCGCTTGACCTTCACCATGTCCAAAACGGGAATGCCCTCGGTGATGCAGATCGCCAGCGCGATTTCCGCGTCGATGGCTTCCAAAATCGCGTCCGCCGCGAAGGGAGGGGGAACGTATATCACCGTCGCGTTCGCGCCTGTCTTGGCCGCAGCCTCCGCCACCGTGTCAAAGACGGGCAGGTTTAGGTGCGTGGTTCCGCCCTTGCCGGGCGTGACCCCGCCGACCATCTTGGTGCCGTAGGCGATCGCCTGCTCGGAGTGGAATGTGCCCTGCGAGCCTGTAAAGCCCTGACAGATAACCTTTGTGTTTTTGTTGATGAGTACAGCCATGTTTTTTCCTTCAATGAAAAGTTTATTACGCCGCCTTGCTGGCTTTTTTGGTGGCTTCCACGACCTTTTTGGCCGCGTCGGCCAGATCGTCCGCGGGGATGATGGCAAGGCCGGATTTGGACAGGATTTCCTTACCCTTCTCGACGTTCGTGCCTTCCAGCCGCACGACGAGCGGCACGGATAATTTGACCTCCTTGGCCGCGGCGATGACGCCCTCCGCGATGATGTCGCATTTCATGATTCCGCCGAAGATATTGACCAGGATCCCCTGAACCTTGGGGTCCGAGAGGATGATTTTGAAGGCCGCCGTGACTTTCGCCTTGTCTGCGCCGCCGCCGACATCCAGGAAGTTCGCGGGCTCGCCGCCGTAATATTTGATGATATCCATGGTGGACATGGCCAAACCTGCGCCATTCACCATGCAGCCGATATTCCCATCCAGCGCGACATAGGAAAGATCATAGGCGTGCGCCTGCCGTTCCTTCTCGTCTTCCTCGCTCTCATCGCGCAATCCCGCGATTTCCGGATGGCGGAACAGGGCGTTGACACCGAAATTCATCTTGGCGTCCAGCGCCATGACCTCGCCCTTGTCGGTCAGAATGAGCGGATTGATCTCCACGATGGAGGCGTCCAGCTCCACGAAGGCTTTGTAGAGCGCCATGAAAAACTTGACCGCGCTTTTGTTCGCATCGCCCTCGAAACCAAGGCCGAAGGCCAGGCGGCGCGCGTGAAAGCCCGACATGCCCGATGCGGGATCAACCGAAACTCTAACAATCTTCTCGGGATGCTTTTCGGCCACTTCTTCAATATCCATGCCGCCCTCGGTGGACACCATAAAGGTCACGCGGGATGTGGCGCGGTCGAGCACGACTGAACAATAATATTCTTTCTTGATGTCCACGCCGTCCGTGACATAGAGGCGCTGAACCTGCTTGCCCTCGGGCCCGGTCTGCTTCGTCACCAGAATCTGGTTCATCATGGCCTCTGCGGCGGCCTTGACCTCTTCGGGGGTCTTGCACAGGCGCACGCCGCCCTTGCCGTTGGGATCGTTTTTAAAACGGCCCGCGCCGCGCCCGCCCGCATGGATTTGCGCCTTGACGACATACAAGGGGCCGGGAAGCTCCTTCGCCGCTGCGGCGGCCTCGGCCACGTTCATCGCGGCAATGCCCCGGGGAACGGCCACGCCGTATTTTTTGAGAAGTTCCTTGGCCTGATATTCGTGGATATTCATGGGAAACGGACTCCATTTGAAATTAAAGAAAACGCTGTGCTTTTCGCGCGGAGGAAGCATAACACCCCCGCTCACGATTGCAAACCGTATACAGGATGTGTTTTGTGGAGGGGTCAGTGAGGGGGCAAGACTTCCCAAATGCTTTCGGATGCTGGGGGCTGTTTTCCTTTGGGTTGCAGAGGATTACGCTGGATGGCTCGTCTGTAATTCGCTATTGCGCCAGTATCAGGGAGCAAATCCGGGTCGGGCGCGCAATTTCGATCATTTTTAAATTCTTTGGATTTTAGGAACGCGTCGAGATCCAGCCATTCCTGGGAGTTTCTATCGGGACTCATGGGGATGAGCCAATTGTCGGAGCTGGAGCGTTTTTCCGGGTTTAAAATGTCTGGGGGAGGCATTTCGGAGAGAATTTTTGCCGTTTGTGCTGAAAGCCCCATGCCCCAGAAACTATAATGGATTGCGGGATAAAGCAGGACATGGAGCGAAGCGTCACCGAATTTTTTTAAAAGGGTCATATTTTTGCCTCGGTTCTTAAACCAGATCGCAGTCGCGATAGGGTTTGGACGGTTCCGGCACGATATCTTCGTAGGGTTGAGAAAAAGTTTTCTGGGAATTTTTCTGGTTGTTTTTTCCCAGATTCAACTTCGTGCCTTCACCAAGATCCAGCCATTCCGGGTCGTTTCTGTCGCTGGTCATGGGAATGAAGAGCTCTTCGTTTTCAGAAGGTTTTTTCTTCTGCTGGGGCGCTGCGGATGGATTGTCGAAGGTGACGCATCCGAACGTGCCTCCGATCAAGCCGCCAATAATGCATCCCATTGGGGAGATGTGTCCGCCGATATAAGCGATTCCTGAGGCGGTGGTGATAAAAGTACCTGTGTCCCATGAAAACTTCAGGGAAAGAGGCTTAGTCGATTTTTGCGCCTTGTTTTTGAAGAAGGACATAGAAATCTTTCAATCGTTTTTAAATAAGAAATTTATCTTATTGAAATAAGATATTTTGTCAATAAATTTCCCGTAACTTTTCCGCCGCTGCCTTGTTTTCAGGGGCGCAAATAGTTTAAACACATCCCATGGACGCACATATCCTTGACCGGCTTTATGAAATTCTGCGGGACCGCAAACAGGCGGACCCGGAATCCTCCTATGCCGCCAGTCTCTATGCAAGGGGTACGAAAAAAATCGCCCAGAAGCTGATCGAGGAGGCGGGGGAAACCGTGATCGAGGCTCTCAGCGGCACACCCGAGACCCTCAAGGCCGAAGCTGCGGATCTGCTTTTCCATCTTCTTGTCCTGCTGGCGGACCGGAATATCCATCCGGACGAGGTCTTTGCGGTCCTCGAAAGCCGTCTGGGCACGGGCGGCCTCGAAGAAAAAGCCGGGAGAAAAAACCCATGAAGCCGTTCGCGAAACTCTCGGCCCTTGCCGCGCCCTTGCCGATGATGAATGTGGACACGGATATCATCATCCCCAAGCAATTCCTGCGCACCATCAAGCGCACGGGGCTGGGCGTTCACGCGTTTAACGATATCCGCTATAACGAGGACGGCAGCGAAAAGCCCGGATTTATCCTGAATCAGGACCCTTACCGGAAGGCGGAGATCCTCATCGCGGGTGAAAATTTCGGGTGCGGCTCCAGCCGGGAACACGCGCCGTGGGCCTTGCTGGATTTTGGCCTGCGCTGTGTGATCGCCCCCAGTTTTGCGGATATTTTCTACAACAACTGCTTCAAGAACGGAATCCTGCCGATCGCCCTGCCCAAGGAGCAGGTCGAGGCCCTGATGAAGGAGGCCCAGGACAATCCCGGCGCCCCGCTGGAGATCGATCTGGAGAAACAAACCGTCACGCGCGGGAATCTGTTTTCATTTTCTTTCGAAATTGACCCGTTCCGCAAGCGCTGCTTGCTGAATGGGCTGGACGATATCGGGCTGACGCTGGAAAAGGGCAGGGAAATTGCCGCTTTTGAAAAAGAAGACGCGGAGAAGCGCTCGTGGCTTTAAGATTCAGCGGGGGGAACTCGCGGCGAGAATCTCCCTCAATTGTACGCGTTGGAGGCCTATTATTTGGTGTAAAAGCCGTATTCTTTCTGACTCAACCTGCTTCTTGGTTTTCTCGTCGTCCGAGAAAACAAGCGTCAGGGCAAGATAGCGGCGTTCAAGCTGACAGGCCTCATCCCCGGCAGAGGGCTTGCTTTGAGAGTCCATTGCAAAAATCCCAGAATCCATTAATTAAACAGATCGCAGCTATTGCATAAGCCTGCTGGGACAGTCAATGACAACAACCTACGTCATCGAAGAAGAGGTTTGCCTGTGGCTTTAAAAATCCTGCGCCGCCTCAACACCAGTCTTCACCGTTCGTTTTACAAAAACCTGAGCCGGACGCGCCACAAGATCGTCCGGTTCATGGGGGCGGAGTTCGTGATCCGGCCTGATAATTACATCGACCGCCGGATCTGGATCGAGGGCGGGTACGAGCGGGACCAGCTTTCCTTCATGTTGGCGCGCGCGAGAGAGGTGCCGTTCGATGCGTTTTTGGATATAGGCGCGAATTTCGGGCTTTATACCTGCATCCTGGGCCGCGCCGGGGCCGTGCCGGTCATTCACAGCTTCGAGTGCGATGCCCGCAATCTTTATCACCTCTATGGCCATATAAGAATGAACGGCCTGATGGATGTTGTAAGGGTTCATCCCTTCGCGCTGGGAGCGGAAAACGGAGAACTTTCCTTCGTGCCCGCGCCGGAGGACAACACAGGCCGTTCGCACGCCGGAGAAGAGCCGGGCGCGGTCAAGGTGATGCAAAAAAGGCTCGATGATGTTCTGGATTTCAAAGGTTGCCGCCTCCTCATCAAAATAGATGTGGAGGGGCATGAGGTCAGTGTGCTCGAGGGCATGGAGCAATCTCTTCGGAGCAACAAATGTCTTATCCAGGTGGAAATTCTTGAGGATAAAAAAGATGTTAGCGAGCATCTTTCAGATTTTGGATATAAGAAAATTCATCGGATCGGGCGGGATTTTTATTTTACGAACATGGATACAAAAACATGACCTCATTCACCCTCATGATCCTTTCCGGCGACGGGATCGGCCCCGAGACCATGGCGGAGGTCCGCAAGCTGATCGGCTGGATCAATGCGCGCGGCGATCTGAAAATCGGGATGCAGGACGGCCTGATCGGCGGCGCGGCCATCGACGCGCACGGCGTCCCGCTGGGCGACGAAACCCTGGAACGGTGCCGGACCGTGGACGCCATCATGCTGGGGGCCGTGGGCGGTCCGAAATGGGCGGGGGCGGCCTACGACAAGCGCCCGGAAGCGGGCTTGCTGAAACTGCGCAAGGAACTGGATCTGTTTGCCAATCTACGCCCCGCCATCGTGTTCGACGCGCTGGTTGAGGCCTCCACCCTGAAAGCCGAAATCGTGAAGGGGCTGGATATCCTGATCGTCCGAGAACTGACCGGTGGTGTCTATTTCGGAGAGCCACGCGGGATCGAGGATCTGGGTAATGGCGAGCGGCGCGGCGTGAACACGCAGGTCTATACGACCTCCGAAATCCGCCGCGTGGGACGCGTGGCGTTCGAACTGGCCCGCAAGCGGGGAAACAAGGTGACGTCCTGCGAGAAGTCAAACGTGATGGAATCGGGGCTGCTCTGGCGCGAGGAGATCACCGCTCTGCACAAGGCCGAATTCGCGGACGTGGCCCTGGATCATATGTATGCCGACAATTGCGCGATGCAGCTTTTGCGCAATCCGCGCCAGTTCGATGTGATCGTGACCGACAATCTGTTTGGCGACATCCTCTCGGACGAGGCCGCGATGCTCACGGGATCTCTGGGAATGCTGCCCTCCGCTTCTCTGGGCGCGCCGGGCACGCCTGGATTGTATGAGCCCGTGCACGGCTCCGCTCCGGATATCGCGGGGCAGGGCAAGGCCAACCCGCTCGCCACCATTTTAAGCTTTGCCATGTGCCTGCGCTATTCCTTTGATCAGGGCGCTCTGGCGGACCGGATCGAGCGCGCCGTGCACGATGTCCTGAATGCCGGCACCCGCACCGCCGACATTATGGCCCCGGGGTGCCGCGAAGTCTCGACTTCTGCGATGGGGGATGCTTTACTAGGGTCCTTGGAATAGATATCCGCTTTCGCAAAGAACGCAGGAGCACCTATGATCGCCAGCCTGATCACCGCGCTGTATCTCCTCGGCCTTATCGCCGCGTCCAAGGCTTCCATGTTTCTTTACGTGTGCGGCGTGATGCTGATCGCCGCCGAAATCGCCGTGACGCTTTCGGGCGTCCTGGCCTTCAACGGAATTTTGGCGCTGGCCGTGGGATATACGATTCAAAGCGGACAGACCTTCTTTTTCGGCCTGCCTGTGGACTGGACGCTCCTGTTCGGGATTGGTGTTCTGGAGGTGTTTGTTGTCGCCGTGAGCGTCTGGATTGTCCTGCGCGATCAGGGGCGCATTCCCACGACCGGCACCGAAGCCATGCGGGGTGAAATCGCCGCCGTGGTCGAGTGGAAGGGCAAGTCCGGGATTGTCCTGGTTCAGGGCGAACACTGGAAAGCCTTCACCGATATCCCCGCCGATTTTTCAAGGGGCGACGGCGTAAAAATAGAGGCCGTGAAGGGTCTGAAGCTGAAGATAACCGTTTAGATTTGTAAGGAGGTCACCATGTTCTTTTTCGCGCCGTTTCTGGTCTTTGCCGTCATTATCCTTTTTTCCTCCGTCAGGATCGTCAAGGAGTTCGAGCGCGGGGTAGTTTATACGTTCGGGCGTTCCTCCGGGACGCGGGGGCCGGGATTGCGGTTTGTCCTGCCGGGCATCCAGCAACTTATCCTGGTCGATATCCGCGTGCGCACCGAGGATATCCCCTCACAGGATGTGATTTCAAAGGACAACGTGTCGGTGAAGGTCAACGCAGTGGTCTATTACCGCGTGGTGGAGCCGGACTACGCGCTGAACCGCGTCGAGGATTTCATGAGCGCCACGAGCCTGTTGGCGCAGACGACGCTCCGCTCGGTTCTGGGCAAGCAGGATCTGGACGATATGCTCTCCAACCGGGAGCAATTGAACAAGGACATTCAGGACATCCTGGACCAGCAGACCGAAAGCTGGGGCATCAAGATCACCCATGTCGAGATCAAGAATGTGGATCTCGATCCTACCATGATCCGCGCAATCGCCAAGCAGGCCGAGGCCGAGCGGGAGCGCCGCGCCAAGATCATCAACGCCGAGGGCGAACTGCAGGCAGCACAGAAGCTGGATGAGGCCGCGACCATTCTGGCCCAGCGCCCCGAGACGATGCAACTGCGCTATCTCGGGACTCTGGGCGAATTTGTGAATTCAAAGGGCTCGACGATCATTCTGCCCCTGCCGATGGATCTCCTGAAAGGCGCGGCGGAGATGATTGGGAAGAAATAGACGCTTGCGTAGGGGGCTTTATTCTCATGCGCTTTAAATTATTGACAAATTTTACCTGAGCCCATAAGTTTACGTATATTTTATGGGGTATTGGCGATGGCGATCGATTCCAGCATCAAAAATTTGCGATCTCAGTTCAATGGATGGTCTGAAGAATTGAAAAACACCTCCCCCTCTGGGCATGGCGAGAGACAAATTCTTACACGCCCAGTTGAGAAAATTCTGATGGTGGGCGGTCTTGAGAGCACTCCCGGCAGTTTAAATTTTTGGGACAATGAAAGGCTTCAGGTCGCCGCGAAAACGCTGATGGCGAATAA
>JAIOYC010000065.1 GCA_021741325.1 Alphaproteobacteria bacterium | reverse complement strand
GGGCGCGCGTGTCACGGCGCTGGACAGATCCGCCGGACGCCTCAAGCGGCTGGAGGAAAATCTCGCCCGGGTGCGGCTGCGGGACAAGGTGGAGGTAATCGCCGCCGACGCCGCCGTCTGGAGTCCGCCCGAAGCGCCCGCGCTGATCCTGCTGGACGCGCCGTGCAGCGCGACCGGAACGCTGCGCCGTCATCCCGATGTGGCCTATCTCAAGACCCCGGCGGATATCGGACGGTTGCTGGAAACGCAGGCGCGAATCCTGGACCACGCCTTCTCCATTCTGGCGCCGGGAGGAACCCTTCTTTATTGCGTGTGTTCTCTTCAAAAGGACGAAGGCGAACGGCAAATCACCCGCTTTCTTGAAAAAATGCCCTCGGCCTATAAAAAGCCCGTATCGCCACGGGAAATCGGGGGGCTGGAAGAATCCGTAACCGAAGACGGCGATCTGCGGGTTCTGCCCTTCCATCAAGCTGCGCTGGGCGGGATGGACGGTTTTTTTATCAGCCGAATTGTCAAGACGGACTGATTTCGTCCTTGCAAAATGGCGTATAATAAGTCAAGAGTATCCCCTGATTTGGACGGCCAACCCTCTCGGATTTCACAGGACCATGAAACGAAACCCGGTTATTGTATTTTTTATAGCGCTGCTTCTCTCGGGGCCCGCTTTCGCCAAATATGATAAATCGTATGTCGGAGACATGATCACCTATAAGGCGCAGGAAGAAGACACCTTCGTCCACATCGCGCGCGATTTTAATCTGGGATTCGTTGAGATGCGGGCCGCCAATCCCGATATAGACCCATGGATTCCTGGCAAAGGAACCAAGGTTACACTGCCCACTCGCCACATATTGCCCGATGCGCCCCGTGAAGGAGTCGTCATCAATCTGCCGGAAATGCGCATGTATGTGTTCCGCGACGGCGACCAACCCATTTTGAGCTTCCCCATCGGGGTGGGCCGCGACGGTCTGGAAACGCCCGTGGGACATACGAAAATTCTCCGGAAAATGGCCGATCCCGTCTGGCGTCCCACCGACCGGATGCGCCGGGAAAAGCCCGAGCTGCCCGCGACCGTGGAAGCCGGCCCTGAAAATCCGATGGGAACCCACGCCCTGTATCTGGGCTGGCCCACCTACGCCATCCATGGAACGAACCGCGCCTTCGGAATTGGCCGCCGGGTCAGCAGCGGCTGCATCCGTCTTTATCCCGAAGATATTATAAGTCTCTATAATCTTGTGCCCGTGGGAACCGATGTGACCGTGGTCGACCAGCCCCTCAAGCTGGGATGGATCGACGACAAGCTGTACATGGAGGTTCATCCCACCATACGCAATGCCGTCCAGATGGAAGAGACAGGCCAAATCCCCGAGGAAGGGCTCACGGAGAAGGATGTGGAAATGATCCGGAAAATGGCTGGATCTTACGAGGACCGGCTTCACTGGCCGGCCATCCGCAAGGCCGCGAAGGAACGTCGCGGCTATCCGATTGAAATTATGCGCCGTCCGCAATATGAAGCCCAGAAAGAAGGGGCCGCCGACAGCCAGCTCTCCGATATAGACGGCGAAGAAAGCCAGGAAGCCGAAGCAGAGCAGGCTCCTCCGGCAATCACCAAGAGCACGAACGCAGGTCCCGCCTATCCCCCGGCTGAAAAGCCCATCGTCCAGGCCATGAGCGATGATTCCCCCGCCTCCCCGGCTGATCTGGACGCCCGCTACGAAACCCTGAACCGGTAATTCCCGGCCTTACCGGAAATCAGGCGCGGATATTTCATACCAGAAAGATCGTTGCCAGCCCCAGGAACGCGAAAAACCCGATCACATCGGTCACCGTGGTCAGAAAAACCGTTGAGGATATGGCCGGATCGCTTCCTATGCGATCGAGAAAGATCGGAATGCCCGCCCCGAATATCCCCGCGGCGAACAAATTCACAGCCATGGCCGACGCAATAACGGCCCCTAGAACCATATTATTATCGAACCACAGGGCTGTCACCACGCCCGCGATCAATGCAAAAGCCAGCCCGTTCAGCATTCCCACCAGACCTTCCTTCCAGATGATCCGCCAGGCGTTCGCGCCCGACAGCTCCCGCGTGGCCAGAGCGCGCACCGCGACCGTCAGGGCCTGCGTCCCCGCGTTTCCGCCCATGGAGGCCACAATGGGCATCAAAATTGCCAGCGCCACGATCTGCTCCAGCGTGGCATCGAAAAAAGAAATGACCACCGACGCCATAATGGCCGTCAGCAGATTGAGAAACAGCCAGCGAAATCGCGTGCCCGTGGTCGCCCATACGGCGCGGTAAAGATCTCCGTGCTCCACCCCGGCAAGGCGCAGGATGTCTTCCTGGGCTTCCTCGTCGATAACGTCGATGACGTCGTCGATGGTGATCACGCCGATCAGTCGCCCGTCCCGGTCGACCACGGGCGCCGAGGCCGCATCCTCGCGCCGGAAGATGTGCGCCACTTCTTCCTGGTCCATCGTCGCGGGAATGGGGTGGATATCCTCCAGCTTCAGGGAATCCATCAGGGCCGAGCGATCCGCGCGCACGAGCTTGTTCAGCGGAATCTGGCCCGTGACATGATAGGAGGGATCGACGACGAAAATATCGAAAAAATCTTCCGGCAGGTCAGCGGCGGCGTTGCGCAGATAATCAATGGTCTTGCCCGCGGTCCAGAACTGCGGAATCGCGACGACCTCCCGCTGCATCAGGCGGCCCGCGCTGTCTTCCGGGAAACTCAACCCCTCCTCCACGGCCAGGCGCCGCTTGACGGACAGCTTGCGGATGATCTCCTGCTGCAGGGTCTCATCCAGATTGATAATCAGGTCCAGCGCGTCGTCGCTTTCCAGGGCGGAGAGAATGCCCGCCACAACCGCCGGCGGCATGGAGGACAGGGCCTTGCGGCGCAGCTCCGGGTCGAGCTCCGTAAAGACCAGCGGATCAAGCGCGTCGCCATACATGAAGAGCAATTCGTCCCGGTCCTCGTCACTGACCTTGGAGAGCAGCTCAGCGGTATCCGCCCCGCTCAGATCCTCCAGAAACCCATGCACGGTATCGGAATCCTGGGCCCGCACAGCCGTGGTAATCTCGCGGATTTCCTCGTCCGTGATAAGAAACTCATCAACGGAAGAATCAGACTCGGCGCCGTGCGTATCCGGTGGGTGGTCGTTCATGGGCGGACGCTTTTCGGGTAGGAAACATGAAAGCTGAGCGCACTATAGCACCCAGCGAATTATTGTCTAAGGAAGAAGTTGCGTTTTTATATGAACATGCCATATTGAGCGCGAACCGTGAAAAAAGAAACCGCCATGGCCGAACAGACGATCGCTTTGAATCTCTTACGAGAGGTCCTCCGGCCCGCCGGGAGCCCCTTCTGTGATTTTGTCTGATAAAGAAAAAATGGAAAAGCTGAGGAAACAATTTGGAAAAACCAGCGGAAAAAAAGAGGGCTCTCAAAAGCTATTCCGAAATGGCAATGATAGACTCCGGAGAGATATCCGCACGGAACAATCTGTCAGTCATATAATAAAAAATCACAGCCCCTAAAAAAGTATATGCAATAGTTTTACGTCAAAAATTTAAGACGTTGTATTATACAATCCTATGTTTATTAGAGAGCTAGAGTAAGACATGAAAGGATATGGCTACAGAATAGAAGGAGCGGATGATGTAGCCAGTTTTTTTGAAAATCCCTTCTATTTCGCAAGAGCCAGAAAAACAATTTCCATAGAAAAAATTTTTTCCGATCGGAATCTATGTGGCGTTTGGTTTTTTCATGATTTGGCTAAAATACCGGCAGTCACTTCATCACTGCAAACAGGATTTATTACCCGTTTAATCCTTGATGCCCTTCCAAATACCTCAATAGAGCCCGACCCTTGCTTTGAAGAAGGCATAGCCTCCGTTCTGCTCCATTCTATTCCCGACGGGGCGGGTGAAGGGCCATTTGTCAGGGAAGTTTGCTTGCCTTCAGAAGCCATTCAAATATGGAATGGAAAAACCTGGGTTTCCAAGAATGATATTAAAGACAAAGGGGCGTTCATATATGATCTTATATGTCTCCAAAACTATACTTATCCAGATGAACTGAAATCAATTCAGGATAAATCTGAATTTGGGTTTCTATCTATTGGAAAGCTTGGTGATCATGACATTTTTGGAGATGGCTTAAATAACCCCTTAAAAAGCGCCTGGAAGACATTTTCGAACCAGGATCTTTTTCAATCACATGGTCCAACAACAGGATTCATCCACACTCTTGTTACAACCGATAAGAAAGGTAACGCTTATCACGTATGTTTCATGCAAGATCCAAACCCGAATCGGGGGGGACCTTTGGGTGTGCCGAACCATATCGAATATTTGGCCACAGCCTTTTATAACCAGCTGAGACAGAGCAAAGATTCCGAAAATACTCCAAACAAAACACGCACGTTTCTGAAAAAATTTTTTGAAAGCTCTCAATCTTTATTCTCAGGCAATTTAAAACCCGACCAATGTCATTTTTATTACCATACATGGCCATCGCGGTCCCGCTCAGAATGTTTTGTTCAAACAGATCTTCAATTTCGTGAAGGGCGCTTTGTTTATAATGGATCAAAAAAATACCAGATAATCCCGAACAGCCTTCGTCGCGCATACGAACAGAATGTAAACCAACAGGCTTCGTACAACTCTTTATCCGTCCCACAACCATAAAGATCATGGCTTACATACCGTATTCTATTCAGTATTTTTAGACGTTAAACCTGAAGTTCAAAACTAACTCATTGATTATCCCACTTACCTCCCTCCCAAATCGCGCAGATTTTATTTGACATACGGCCTTAATTTCATTATGAAATATACCGGATGCAAGCAAAAGAATTGTTAAAATATCTACAGCGCGCGGCGCACGAGTTAAATGCGGCTGGAAGGTTCGCCAACGGTCTGCCGTTTTGGCCGTCGCAGCAGGAAGCCCTGTCGGCGTTTGAGACGCACGTCAATAATCCGGAACTGCCGACGGAGGAGAAGATCCGCGGCTATTTCCAGATTGCCACAGGGCTGGGCAAGACGCCGCTGTTCCTGGCGATCACCGACAAGGTGGCGGAACTGGCACTGCGCGACGGTAAACCGTTCCGTGCGGTGACCAAGGTGCCGATGCGCGAGCTGCTCTCCCAGGCCGAAAAAGAAATCCAGAAATTCGCCCCGACCCTGGCCCGGGGCACGGGCGTTTACGGCGACAGCAAAAAGAATATCGGCGAGATCAATATGCTCACGACATATCAGGGCTGGATCGAGGCGTCGGATTTAAACCTGATCAATCCCGAGATGCTCAGCATGGAAATCACGGACGAGGGACAATATAACCTGTCCGATCCCCGGGTTGATTTGCTGGGCCGGTACAGCGGTCATGTCGCGCAGTTCGGCTTCAGCGCCTGGTCGGCTTATGACGAACAGAAGACTATGGAGCGCACTCACGGCACAAAGATCTACGCCAAGAATATCATGGACGGTGTTCTGGGTGGGGAGCTGACATCCTATATCCATACGCAGGAATTTCACATCGGCGTGCCGTACCCGGATGAGGGCGCGATGCTGAACCAGTTCCACAAATCTCATGCGCTCGATCCGATGGTCTATGATCAATGGCGGCAAAGCTATCTGCGCAAGGTGATGTCCACGGCGTGGAACATTCATATGGTCGAGCAGTACAAGGCCGGCTTTGACCGGCGCGCGGGAGAGCCGCTGACCGATGGGTTCACCGGTTTTTATGTGGCCGATACCTGGCAGGCGAACGATCTTGTGGCCCGCCTGAACGCCGATCCGTATTTGCAGCATATTGCTAAACTACAGAAACGCCGCGCCGTGGCCACCACCGTGCACACGGGGCTGATCGATAACGGGCTGGAGACGACCCGGCGATTCAGCAATAGCGAGTTGAAGAAAAGACTGGAACAGTTTCAGGGCCGGGAATACATGGCGATCGCGGCGAACGATATGATCGCGGTGGGGTGGGACTGTTTGTTTCTGGATCGGATCATTAAAACCATGGACTTCTCCCTGATGGAAGCCCTGCAAAAACTGGGGCGCGCGACACGGGCGTATTTTGACGAGGGAAAAAACCGGTGGAAGGGCTCAACAGCTCTGGATACCCTCATGTACTGGATCTATGCCGACCCTAATAAAACCCGGCAGGAGTTCAATGACCGGTTTATCCGCATGCGCAGCGTCCGGGATGTCCTGCAGGGTAACATGAACCTGACCGGTCCCAAAGCCCCGCCGCAAAGCCCCCGGCTGGAATTCAACCAGCCGCGCCCTGCCGCGCCCCCTACCCCTCGTATTTCTATGGACGGCGTGCAGATTACCGCGATCATGAATGATTTCGATACGTATACGATTGAACAGGAGAGACGGGAGAAGAGGAGGAAAGCGGAGGAGGAATGGTCAGTCGATCATGAGTTCATTAGCACGGAAAATCAAAAATATTTAACAAGTGAAGCTGAAAGAACACATTTAAGCGGGTATTCTTTATATATTCTATATAAAAAAATCCAAAATCCTCCTGAAGGAATGAAATCTTATCATGCTGATAAAATCGTTTCAGGAGAAAAAAAACATGCACCATCCTCATGGATAACATTTTTAAAAAGCGGGTATGCTATTCAAGTAGATGGAATATCAAAACCTAAATCCAAGCTTATTTCTAAAAAAGATCAAAAACACTTTAAGGCAGAGCAAACGCGAACAGGGTTAAGTGGATTTACTTTGTATAAAAAAATTCTAACCCCTTTTGAAGGTATGTCTGAGCTTGATGCAAAAGACATTGTATCAGGCAGAAAGAAAAAAGCTCCCCCTTCTTGGGTTACATTTCTGAAGATGGAGTATAAAAAGCAAGCCAGTGTAATACCTCAACCAAAACGTGAGCCTATTTCCAAAGAAGATCGGAATTTTTTTTCAATACAAACAAATCGTACTAAATTAGGAGGGCATGCAGTTTTCAAAAAAATAAAAAATCCTCCTTTGGGTCTGACTTGGAAAAAAGCGGTAAAAATTGCATTAGGCGAAGCAGAATCAGCCGTTCCCAGCTATGTAAGTACTTTAAAGAAAGCTTATTTAGATCAACCTGACGCAAAGCCTCAACTGGAACGTATAGTTATTTCTGAAAAAGAGAGAGAATTTTTGCAAGCCGAGGAAAAGCGAACTGGTTTAGGTGGAGTAGCAATATATAATCGTATTCAAAATCCACCTGATGGAATGAAAGACCAGCATGCATTTAACATTCTTGCAGGAAGATTGCAAAATTCCCCTCAATCTTACATAAACGCTATGAAAGTTGCCTATGCTGAACAATCTAATAAAGATATGAATAACGATCTTATAGTTATTCCAACATAAAGTTTAGAGCGTATGCATTAACAGGTATCAAAAGCGTAAATAAGAGTGAGAGATATAAGTGGATGATTAATTTATTGGACCGTGCTCTATGACTACGACATTGATAGTTGCGGCTTATAGTTCACCACCCACCTCTGAACCAACCCCGGTAATTTGGCCAGATCCTTCTTACTGACCGCAAGTTCTTTATCCGCGTTCACATCATAGCGCGCGTTATAATGCGGATTGTCGCTGGCGGTGATGTTATCAAAGCTTTTTACGATGTTCTGCCGTTCGACCAGACGCAGTGGTACGCCCCCGATCTTTACATTTCTTTCCTTGTTGGGCCCGCCCACGGCTGTATAAGCGGTGGCCATCTGAGCCAGAAGATCGGCGGGAAGAGAGGTTTCAACCTCTGAGAGCGCCTGATAGTTGGCCGTGTAATAGTTCTGGTCGACATAGTTCGCGTAGGTCTCCTCAATATATGCTGCAAAATCCCCCAGAAAATCTTGCGTATCGAAAGCCAGCATGGACGTTGACTGCCCCGTGAGAACCTTGCGCGCGGACAGGCCGTGAAGATTAACCAGCGCACCGGGGGTAGAGGCCAAGGAGTCATATTCCCTCGAAAGTTTCTGCAATTCGCCTTCAATCACACGGCTGTTATTGAAGATCGTCAGGATCTGACCTTCCGTGATCGTGGTGTCCTTGAAAACCTCATACCTGCTTTCCAGGCGGCAATAATTTCGCGCGTTTTTCATGCTCTTTCCATGAACGCAGAACCCGTAACGGGAGCGGGAGCCGTCTTCCTGAGGAAAGGTTTTATTGGTGTCCGGGCGCTTGTACGAGACCATGAACTCCGTATCCGACGCATCGTCCAGAACGATCTTCATGCCCTTGCCCTTTGTCTGGGGCGTGACTTGCGCGGCGTAAGCGACTTTGAGCTTTTCCAGGAAGGCTTCGACCCCGGCGTTTTTCACCTTGGGATCGAGGCCGAGTTCTTTGTATAGGCCCGTCTCCATGACCCAGTCGGTATCGTGGATGAGCATGGCAAAGCTGGCGTGTTTCAGAAATTCTTCCGCGTCTTTATGAATAACGAATTGCAATTTGCCGGTTTCGTCGACCTTATATGCAGTTTTAACCTCGTAGGCTTCGGCACCGACGGTGATGGTCATAACCTGCTCCTGCGCGGCTTTTTCGGGCGGATGATGGGATTTTATCAGATTGGCCAGAACGTTGAAGCGCTTGCCGTACTCCTCGGCGACGCGGGTTACAATTTGATTTTGCCATTCAGGTACGCTGCGCCATTCTTCGGTTTTTTCACCGTATGTGTCCCGTGCATCCTGGGCATAGATTAATTTCTTAAGCTCCGTCGGCTTGCCGTAACTGATATCCGGATAGCGGGTGATTTTAATGGGGCTGTTATAGGGTCGGTATCGTACCGGTCCGCTTCTTCTTTGCCTGGGTTTCTGGATTGGTGAAGTATTAAACCTCTGTTCGCGTAGCGGCTCCGTTGAGTTATCAAACTGCGGATTGCCCAGGCGTCTGAACGCGTGAATACGGGGAATTTCAAGTGCTTCTTCATCCTGATTACCGATCGGCTGAATCTCCGTAACCCGCACGGACACCGGAGCGTCCGTAACCGGGTTGACGATTTGAACTTCTTCTTGCGGCGCAAGGTCGGCGGGTTCGTTTAAGGCACGGCGCGGCCGGAGAAGTTTGCGTTCTTTCGGCGCTTGTTCCGACTGGATCAGTTCATTCAATTTGGGAAAATGCACGCTTTTAATGAGCTGGTCCATGTCCACAGTGACCGCAGTAGCGCCGCCGAAGAATCTCTTTTGCCCCTCCGGGGTCAGCGCATCGCTGAAGGTCAGGCCGCCCGAGAGGATTTCGGGCTCCCCGGGACCTTTCTTGTCCTTTGTCGAGATAACAAAATCGTTTACCCTCGCGAGCTTACGCTTGTTATCCGGATCGGTCAGCGAAGCCTGGCTGTCCTGATTGATCAATTTGACGAAGGAGTCCGATCCGCCGACGTTGAACACATTGTAGATGGCGGGAATTTTATCACGCTCGATAAACATGCCCACGTTAAAGACAACGCCCAGCCTCCGCCGGCGCAAAACGTCGAAGACACCGTCGATGTGATTTTTCTTGCCGTGTGCGTGCTCACTGCTGGAGCTTACCATATCGGAGAAATACGAATAGGAATCCCCATAGGCCTTGCGCATCATGCGATCGACTTCGCTTTTACCGTTATCGAAGCGGTCTTTAAAATAGGCATAGACCTTTTCCGCGTCTTCGACGCGGTTGTAAAACATAATGGTCGGCTCGATCCTGCCGTCATT
>JAIOYC010000064.1 GCA_021741325.1 Alphaproteobacteria bacterium | reverse complement strand
ATCCCTTCGAGGGGAAGATTTTCTAGGGCACGCCCCTCCTTTATTGACTCAATTCAAAATTGACTTGCAAACCTCGCTTTATTTGGGTAAAAATCACCATATTGTCTATGTTTTATGGTTTTAGGGGGCGTATGAACAAAAAGAATCCATTATTATCCGTCTTGTTTGCGAATGAAGAGGCGCTCATTAAGAGCGTGAGTCAAAAAATCGGGCAAGAGCAGCCATTTTGTTCTCCTACTGTCATTCGGGCGTTCGCGGAGAAGGCGGTGAATGATACGGCGGCGGAGCTTGTGGGGGGAATGAAAATCCCCGGCGTCAAGACATTCGAGGCCTGAGCGGAGCCGCTCTGGATAAGCCTAAAAAACGCCCTGCGGTCTGACCGGAGGGCGTTTTTTTAATCTTGGAGAAGATGGCGGAGATTTATTCCGCCGCGCCGCGTGCCTGCGGGCCGTCATTGGCGGGGAGGACATTCACGGTGGGTTTGCCGTTTATCCCGCGGGAGAACAGGACCTGGCCGTCCAGAAGCGCGAAGATCGTGTGGTCCTTGCCCATGCCGACATTGCGGCCGGGTTTGTAGGTCGTGCCGCGTTGGCGGACGATGATGTTGCCGGCCAGAATGGCTTGTCCGCCATAAATCTTGACGCCCAGGCGGCGACCCGCCGAGTCCCGACCGTTTCTGGAGCTTCCGCCTGCTTTCTTCTGTGCCATTGTGGTGTCCTTCCCTTAAAAATACTGTGATTCGCGCTTAGGCGGCCTTGATGCCTGTGATCTGCAGGATCGTCAAAGGCTGCTTGTGGCCATTCTTCCGGCGGTAATTCTGGCGGCGTTTTTTCTTGAAGATCGTGATCTTCGGTGCGCGCGTCTGTTCCAGAATGGTTGCCGTCGCCGAAGCGCCCGTTACGAAGGGGGCGCCGAGCTTTGAATCCTTCTCGCCGCCAATGAAGAGAACCTCCGGCAGGGATACATTATCCCCGGCCTGACCGTCCATTTTCTCAACTTTGATTTTATCGCCGTTTTGGACTTTATATTGCTTACCGCCTATGCGTAGTATCGCGAACATAGCTTTGCCGATCTTTTATTGCCTGAACCTAAAACAAGAGCCGGAGAATATACGGATTTGAAACTTTGTCAAGGAATATCATGATGCTGAAAACAGTTAAAATCGGGGCCGTACAAGCCGCCAATGACCGCCCTTTCATCCTGATCGCCGGGCCTTGCGCCCTGGAGAGCCGGGACCACGCCTTCGAGATGTGCGGCGCGCTGAAAGAGCTGACGGGCAGGCTCGGTATCCCTTTCATCTACAAAAGCTCCTACGACAAGGCCAACCGGACCGCCCTGAGCGGCAAACGGGGGCTGGGCATGGATAAGGGACTGGCGATTCTGGACGATGTCCGGCGCTCTTTTGGCGTACCGGTCATCACCGATGTCCATCTGCCTGACCAGTGCGCGGTGGTGGCGCAGGCCGTGGATATTCTTCAGATTCCCGCCTTTTTGTGCCGACAGACGGATCTTCTGGTCGCAGCGGCCAAAACCGGCAAGCCCATTAACGTCAAGAAAGGCCAGTTTTTGGCCCCGTGGGACATGGAAAATGTGGCCAAGAAAATTGCGGACAGCGGGAACGACAATATCTTGCTGTGCGAGCGGGGCAGCAGCTTCGGGTACAACACGCTGGTGTCCGACATGCGGGCGCTGCCGATCATGGCGCGCACGGGCTATCCGGTGATCTTCGACGCAACGCACTCGGTCCAGCAGCCGGGTGGGCAAGGGACGTCCTCGGGCGGCGACCGCACCATGGTGCCCGTGCTGGCCCGCGCCGCCGTGGCGGTGGGTGTGGCCGGAGTGTTCATGGAAACCCACCAGGATCCGGACAAAGCCCCTTCCGACGGGCCGAACATGGTGAAATTGAGCGACCTGCCGGGGGTTTTGGAGATGCTCAAGGCGCTGGACGGCGTGGCCAAGAAAATCTGAAACACGGCGATGAAAAAAGCCCCGGATGAAAATCCAGGGCTTTTGTTCGATTGGCGGGACTGGGGCTTATTCCAGGCCAGGGCCGTTTCCGGTCAGCTGGACTGGGGCTTGAAAATTCTTACCTTTGGGGTGAGAACGGCGGCCCTTCCTTTGCGCTTCCATCGCCGGGGGGACGAAGAAAATCTGACCCGCATGGATTTCATGCGGATTTTCGAATGAGCCCAGGACTTTGTCCGCCGTGCGCTTGAAAGCATATTTGGCTTTCTTGCTTGTGTATTTATTGGGTACGGCTTCCAGTTTTCCGGTTTCGGGGTTTACAGCCAAGCCCCGCACCCGTTTTCCATCTTGGAAGAATTTAATCTTGTCGAAATTCTTCACGCCGTCAAACCGGGCGTTTCGCGCGATATTCTGGTTCAGTTCGACGGTTGCGCCATCCATGTCCGCATTGCTGAAGATAAGCGGATGCCGAGGCGATACGCCTTTAAAGGAGGTATTTTTCAAGTTGGAACCGCTAAAATCTGCGGCAATCAGAATTTCTACATTGTTGAAGGACGCGCCTTCAAAATTTGCGTTCTGCGCGGTCATTTGCGTAAGAGTGGAATTGTCAAAAGACGCGTTTTTGAAATTTGCTTCCGGGGCTTTAAGGTTCCAAAGGTCCGCTTTGGTCAGGTTCGCGTTTTGAAGGTTGGCCCCTTCCATGTCGGCGGTACTAATCTCAGCGCCTTGCAGATTCGCATAGGAAAGATCGGTGCCTTCCATTTTTGACCATTTTATGCGCGTGTAGGCGAAATCGGCTTCGGATAGATCTTGGCCCGAGAAATTGCCCATTATGGATTCGCCATTCGGAGAAAGGAGGTCTCTATGCTTCCCTTTTTCAGCGGGCAGAATTTTCACTTCGGGGACCGGATTTTGCGGACCGTCCTTGCGGGGCATGATCCCCAGCAGGGACGCGTGGGTCTCGTTCGGGTTCTCAAAGGATCCGAAGATTTTTTTCAGCTCCTGCTTGTGGGCGTAGTTGAAATATTTCCGGGGCATGGCTTCGGCCATCAGCTTGTTGGTCGCCGGGTCTATGGTGACGCCTCTGACGCGCTTGCCGTCATGGAAGAACTTGATCTTGTCGAAGTTCTTCACATTGCTGAAGGTGGCGTTTTTGGTGACACTGGGGTTCAGGTCGATTGTGACGCCTTCCATGTTAGCACCATTAAAAACGACGGGCCCGTCAAAGGAAACGTTTTTAAAACTCGTGTTTTTGAGGTTGCTGTTTGTCAGGGTAACGGTGTGCAGCGTGGCGTCGTTGAACGATGCGCCGGTGAAATCTGCGTTCTGGGCGGTGAATTTCCCTATATACGCATTTTGGAGATTTGTGCCATTGAACTCTGCACGGGACGCGGCCACATTCATGAGCGATGTGCGCATCAGATTCGTGCCTCTCAGATCCGTGCCTTCCAGATTTGTGTCATGCACGGAGGCATTTTGGAGGTTTGCTCCATGCAGATTGGCATCCCTGATTTGGGAGTTTTTAATCCGCGCGTTTGTAAAATCAGCGTCGGTCAGAAATTTTCCGGAAAGGTTGGCTCCAACAAGCTCACCTGTTTTTGAAAGCAAATCCCTGTCGCGGCCGTTCGGGCGTCCGGGCAGGACGTCGCCCCGGACATCTTCTTCAATCGTATCTTGCTGGACCATATCGGCCTTGATTGTGTCCAGTCGAATGGTGTCCGTTAGCGCGGTGCTGGTCAGCGAATCCTCAGGCATGCTGTAGGCGGCCTTAATGGTAGAGGTCAGCTTGTCGCTGGGCGCGCTGAGGGGGGCCGTGAGGGCTTCCGCCTTGTTCATGAAGCCTGTGAAGGCCATAAAGCCCAGAGCCGCGGTCGCAAAAATGGATTTCAGTTTTTTCATAGTATACACCCGGTTAAAATGGAAAGTTGAAGGCCTTATAGGACATGTTTTATTGATAATCAAGTTATTTTTTATGCATACAGCAGCATGGACGTTTATATAAATCCTGCCGCTCGCTCACTGGGCAGGCAGTTCCGAGGCCAGCAGGCGAAGCTCTAACGGCGCTTACGGGTTTTGGTTCCCAGCCGATGAATATTTTTGAATCAGCGCGCCTGGAACGCGGGCCTGATCCAGGTTTTTCCCGTGAAAGGGGACTTGTAATCAGCGCCAGAATGGGCCGCGATAATCCCAAGCCGCCGCTGCGCCGATTCAAATTGAGCCTTTATATTCAAATCAGCGCAATTATCCGCTTCTTTTTCTAAAAATTCCAGGATTCGGGCGTGTGCACGAGCCCGCTTCAGAGGGCTTCCCGTTCCGCCCTCACGAGGTTCTGGAAGCTGGGAGTCCAGGGTCTCGAGAAATAGAGCGGCGCGCCCGATTTCAGTGACCAGTTTTATATTGAATGCTTTTTCCAAGCAGATACCTATATATCAACTGTTTGGGACAAGAATGCTCTGCTTATATATGGCGGACGTTTTTTTCTTGGCGGCTTCTATTGATTTGGGGCGCCAGCCTGCTTTGTTCAAAAGCCCCTCGACGGCATCCATGGCATTATTAAGTGGGCCTGTATTATTAATCTTTTCTTCTCTGATGTATTCATTGATGGCGCCCACGCCGGCGACAAGAAATTTCTTTTGAAGCCTGGTCGGGGGTTCTTTGCTTGCGATTTTTTCAAAATATTGTTTTGCAACAAGGATTCCTATGGCCGAGGCGCCGCTACCACAACCTTTTGAGACATTTAAAGAGCCTTGACCTGCGGAAAAATAAATATCTTCACGGTTGATGCCCAGTTTTCGAAGTTGCGGCCCGATATTTTGCCCCGTTACGTCGGCTTTGCGTTCTGCGCTTATCAAGTGGTTGGCCCGGCGTGCGGTGTCTGTTTGTTCAGTGACAACGATGTCCAAATATTCGTCAATGGTCTGAGGCTTTGACATTGTGATCCCTCCCGAAGATTGAATGATATGTATATACGAGGAAGGTGGGTCTGTCAATAAATTATAGCAAAGCTACCGGTCAATCTCGCCGAACACGATGTCCAGGGACCCGATGATCGCCACGGCATCCGCGAGCTGGTGCCCTTTGGCCATGAACTCAAACGCCTGCAGATGGGCGAAGCCGGGCGCGCGGATCTTGCATTTATAGGGTTTGTTGGTGCCGTCCGCGACCAGATAGACCGCGAATTCGCCCTTGGGGGCTTCCACCGCCGTGTAGGTCTCCCCGGCGGGGACGTGATAGCCCTCGGTATAGAGCTTGAAGTGGTGGATCATGGCCTCCATGGAGGATTTCATCTCCGCGCGCGTGGGCGGCGCGACCTTGCGGTCGTCCACCTTCACGGGGCCTTGGGGCATTTTTTCCAGCGCCTGCTTCATGATCTTAAGGGATTCGCGCATTTCCGCCATGCGCACCAGATAGCGCGCATAACAATCGCCCGTCTTGCCGACGGGAATGTCGAACGTCATATCCGCGTATGATTCATAGGGCTGGGATTTACGCAGATCCCACGCCACGCCGGAGGCGCGCAGCATGGGGCCGGAAAACCCCCAGTCCAGCGCCTGTTCCGCGTTCACGACGCCGATATCCACGGTGCGCTGTTTGAAGATCCGGTTGTTGGTCAGGAGGCTTTCCAGGTCGTCGAGGAATTTGGGCAGCGCGTCGCACCACGCGGCCATATCATCGGCCAGCCCGGCGGGCAGATCCTGATGGACGCCGCCGGGGCGGAAATAATTGGCGTGCAGCCGCGCCCCCGAGACGCGCTCATAGAACTCCATGCCCTTTTCGCGCTCCTCGAATCCCCAAAGGGCAGGGGTCAGCGCGCCGACATCCAGCGCATAGGTCGTGATATTGAGAATATGGTTGAGGATACGCCCCAGCTCGCAAAACAAGACGCGGATATATTGCGCGCGCGGGGGCGCTGTGATTCCCAGAAGCTTCTCCACCGCCAGCGCGAAGGCGTGTTCCTGATTCATGGGGGCCACGTAATCCAGCCGGTCGAAATAAGGAACGGCCTGAAGATACGTCTTGTGCTCGATGAGCTTTTCCGTGCCCCGGTGGAGCAGACCGATATGCGGGTCCGCGCGCTCGACGATCTCGCCCTCAAGCTCCAGCACCAGGCGCAAAACGCCGTGCGCGGCGGGATGCTGCGGCCCGAAATTCATCGTGTAGGGCTTGATGCGGGTTTCTTCGGCGAGGTCGAGATTTTCTGCCGTGTTTGTCATCTCATTTACCCTTTGTAAATACAGTTAAACCATTTTACTCTTACCTTCTCATCAAAAGGAACGTCCTTATAAACCTGCTCATACAAAGGAACTACGGGATAATCAAAAGAACAAAGCTCTTCTACTTCATTGACAAGACTGTTGTTGCTGTATACCTTTTCATATAAATCAAGTTTATATGTAATAGATTCAAAATACTCTACATATACCGCAATGACATCTCCCTTTTGACACTTTGCAATATTTTGAGCCCTGCCTAAATCTTTTTCAGGCGCAGCCACGCATCTTTGCTGAGCAAATGCATTTGCAGCATTAAACACAAGAAGTATAAAGACGCTTAAGATAAGAAATCTCATACTTAAACCTACTTGGTTGCTTTCCATCCGTGCGCGGGCTTCACAGCCTTCTCATCCCCCGGCAGCTGCACCGCCGTCATGGCCTCCCAGGGGCTGAGGAAGTCGAAGCTGCGGAAGTCCTGCGTCAATTTCACGGGTTCATAGACCACGCGCTTTAATTCCTCATCATAGCGCAGCTCGACATAGCCGGTCAGGGGGAAATCCTTGCGCAGCGGGTGCCCTTCGAATCCGTAATCTGTCAGGATCCGGCGCAGGTCTGCGTTCCCGTCAAAGACGATTCCGTACATATCCCAGACTTCGCGCTCGAACCAGCCCGCCGCGCTGAAAATGGCCGTGGCGGAAGGGATCGTCGTGTCCTCGTTCGCGTAAAGTTTGATCCGGATGCGTTGGTTCAGCCGCAGGGACAGAAGATTATAGACGATCTCGAACCGCCCTTTGTCGGCGTCCGCCGCGCGCGCGGGATAATCCACCGCGGTGATGTCCATCAGGAGTTTGAAATCGCACGCCGGATCGTCGCGCAGGAACACCAGCACGGCGGGCAGGTCCGAGAGCGCGGTCCAGAGCACCAACTCGTCCTTTGCGAATTCAGCCCCGGAGATCCGTTTTCCGATCTTTCCGGTGATATGGTCCGAGAGCGTCTGAAGAGATTCAGCGGGCAATGCGTGTGTCCTCCCTCTGGATCTTCTTTTGAAGCTGCAGCAGGCCATAGACGAGTGCCTCGGCGGTCGGCGGGCAGCCGGGTACATAAATGTCCACCGGCACGATCCGGTCGCAGCCCCGCACGACGGAATAGGAATAATGGTAATAGCCGCCGCCATTGGCGCACGATCCCATGGAAATCACCCAGCGCGGCTCCGGCATCTGGTCGTAGACCTTGCGCAGGGCCGGGGCCATCTTGTTGCACAGCGTTCCCGCCACGATCATGACATCGGATTGACGGGGCGAGGGGCGGGGAATCATGCCGAAGCGGTCAAGGTCGTAGCGGCTCATATAGGCGTGGATCATCTCCACCGCGCAGCAAGCCAGCCCAAACGTCATCGGCCAGAGCGAACCCGTGCGGGCCCAGTCGAACAACTTGTCCGCCTGCGTGACGAGAAATCCCTTTTCATCCAGCGTCCGGGATATGGCCGCGGGCACGATGTCTTGCTCGCTCGCGGGCGGAAGCATGGGAACGTCGGTCGTTAGCGCGTAGCTGGGCGCGTGGATGATGTGTTTATCGTGGCTCATTTCCAACCTGTCTTCCCCGCGAAAGCGGGGATATGTCTTTTTTAAGGTCCCTGCTTTCGCAGGGAATGCAGAAAAGAGCTACTCCCACTCCAGGGCGCCCTTTTTCCATTCATAAATAAATCCGACGGTCAGCACCGCCAAAAAGATCATCATCGAGAAAAACCCGAAGAGCCCGATGTCCCCCAGCGATATAGCCCAAGGGAATAAAAACGCAATCTCAAGATCGAAAATGATGAACAGCAGGGTCACCAGATAAAACCGCACGTCGAACTTGCTGCGCGCGTCGCCGAACGGCTCGAACCCGCACTCATAGGCGGAGAGCTTCTCCGGATCGGGATTTTGTTTCGCGACCAGCAGGGAGCCGATCACCGCTGCGCCGGAAACGGCGCAGGCAATCCCCATGAACAGGAGGATCGGCAGGTAGTTTATCAGAAAGTCCGCGGCGGCCATGGAATGATTTTTCGCAAATTTTAAAACAACCGGGCCAATCCTAGCATCGCGGCGCGTCAAAGGGAACAGGGCAGGCGGGATTATGATCCGTTTCAGCGGACAGGCCCAGTCTTCCGGAAGATTTTGACAAGGAGGGCCATGCCTGCTACGCAAGCGCGCAATGACAGCTATATTTTTGTTGAAGGAGTGAGGCCCCATGAAATTCTCCACCATCGCGATCCATGAGGCTCAGGAGCCCGACCCCGTCACGGGCGCGGTCATCACACCGATCTACCAGACCACGACCTTCGCCCAGCATGCCCCGGCGGACATGATCGCGGGGTACGATTATTCGCGCTCGGGCAATCCGACCCGCACGGTGCTGGAAAAGGTTCTGGCCGGGCTGGAGAGCGGCGCGCACGGATTTGCCTTCGCCAGCGGCATGGGCGCGCTGACGACCCTGACCATGGCGCTGCTGAAGGCGGGCGATCATGTGATCGTGGGCGATGATGTCTATGGCGGCACGTTCCGGCTGTTCGATAAGGTACTGGGGCGCTTCGGGATCTCCGCCAGCTATGTGGACATGACGGACCCGGCGAATTTCCGCGCGGCCATCACGCCGCAGACGAAAATGACCGTTCTGGAGACGCCAACGAACCCGATGCTGAAGATCGCGGATCTGGCCGCCCTCATCAAGATCGCGAAAGAGCATAATATCATTACCGCCGTGGACAACACCTTCGCCACGCCCTATCTGCAAAAACCGCTGGATCTGGGGGCGGACATCGCGCTGCACAGCACCACGAAATACATCAACGGCCACAGTGACGTGGTGGGCGGCGCGCTGATCCTCAAGGATGACACTTACGCGGCCGCCATACGTTTCCACCAGAACGCGCTAGGCGCGACGCCGGACCCGCTGGCGAGCTGGCTGACGCTGCGGGGGCTCAAGACGCTGGCGGTGCGGATGGAGCAGCATGTCCGTACTGCGCAGGCACTGGCCGAGTTTCTGGAAGGGCACGAGAAGGTTCAGGAAGTCTTCTATCCTGGCCTGAAATCCCACCCTCAGCATGAACTTGCCAAGCGCCAGATGCGCGGGCCGGGCGGCATGATCTCCCTGCGCCTGAAGGGGGACGCGGCCACGACCAACAAATTCCTTAAAAATCTCCGTTATTTCACGCTGGCGGAGAGCCTGGGCGGCATTGAATCGCTGGTGGAGATCCCCGCCGTGATGACGCATGCTTCTCTGACTCCTGAAAACCGGGAAAAGCTGGGCATCACCGATACGCTGGTGCGGCTGTCGGTGGGGATCGAGGATCTGGAAGATTTGAGAGAAGATCTGGACGGAGCGCTGAAGGCGGCGTTTTGAAGATTTTCCTTTATTTTTCCGACTGTTTTCGTTAACCACGAAGTCACCCACTCACGAAACAAGGGAACACCCATGGCCAAGCAAAAAGTCGTCCTCGCTTATTCCGGCGGTCTTGATACCTCCGTTATCCTTAAATGGCTGATCGAGGAAGGCTA
>JAIOYC010000063.1 GCA_021741325.1 Alphaproteobacteria bacterium | reverse complement strand
GTTCAGCCCGAAATTGGCGATCGGGCCCAGCTTCATGGTCAGGCCGAAAAAGGGCAAAAGGCAATCGCACTCGATATCCCGCTCGTTCTTGTCGCTGTCCTTCACCGTCACCGCCTGCAAAATTCCGTTTTCGCCCTTCAGAGCCGAGATTTGTCCCATCGCGAAATCCATTTTTCCTTCGGAGACCAGTCCCCGCATCTTGCCCACGGAGTCCGGCGCCGCCCGGAAATCATCCCGCCGGTGAACCAGCGTAAGGCTCTTGGCCAGGGGCTGAAGATTGAGAGACCAGTCCAGCGCGGAATCCCCGCCGCCCACGATGACGATCCGCTTGCTCCGGAATTTCTCCATCTGCCGCACGGCATAGAAAACCGATGTCCCTTCATAGGCCTCGATCCCCGGAATAGGGGGTTTCTTGGGCACGAAGGATCCGCCGCCCGCCGCGATAACGATCACCCTGGCTTCGAACACGCTGCCCGCATCGGTAGTAAGGCGCCAGAGCCCTTCGGGCGTTTTATGCAGGCTCTCCACCATTTGCTGGAAATGAAAGACCGGGTGAAAGGGCGCGATCTGCTCCATCAGCCGGTCGGTCAGATCTTGCCCGTTGATAATCGGCCAGGCGGGAATGTCATAGATGGGCTTTTCCGGGTAGAGCTCTGCGCATTGTCCGCCGGGCCGGTCGAGAATATCAATGAGATGGCACTTCATGTCCAGCAGGCCCAGCTCAAACACGGAAAAGAGTCCGCACGGACCCGCGCCGATAATAACGACGTCGGTGGAAACGACCTGATGAATGTCGGCTGCCATGAGTGGATCCTGTTTTGTTTCTGTCACGGGAATATAGGGAACGGCCCTGTCAATCTCAACCGCATTTTGTCCCGCATCTCTCAGCGCTGCCGTAGCCAGGCGTCATAGCCGCCCGCCATGTGGCTGATGTTGGTGTAGCCCCGCGCTTTCAGGATTAGGCCTGCCTGCAGGCTCCTGTAGCCTTTCTGGCAATGAAGGATGATTTCACGATCCTTCGGAAGGTCCAGCGCGGCGCCCGCCGCCATAAGCGAAAGGGGAAAGAGCCGCGCCTGCTCAATATGGCCGGCATCCCATTCTTCCTGTTCGCGGACATCGATCAGAAGGGCGTTTGTCTGTGTCCGGACTTGCGCGGGTGTGAGCTCCGGGACGGGGCCGCAGGCCATCGGCGCGGGAGGGGACCGGAGCGGAGAATTTTTCGCGTTTTTCGAACAGGCCGGGCAGGCTGGATTTTTCGGCAGGCTCAGGAGGCGGTTTTCCATGGTACGCAGATCGACCGTCCAGAGCCGGCCGATCAAGGGTTGAAAACTTTCATGCCCGACGATGATTTTGATCGCTTCCATGGCCTGCATCGTTCCGATGAGGCCCGCCACGGCCCCGATTACGCCGGCGTCCGCACAATTGGGGACATGCCCTGCGGGCGCGTCCGGAAACAAGCAGCGATAGCAGGGTCCGCCCGGTGCGCCGAAAACGGAAATTTGACCCTCAAATCCGAGCACAGCCCCGTAGATCACGATTTTTCCGCTCCGGACGGCCGCATCGTTGATAAGGAACTTTGCTGCGAAATTATCCGTGCCGTCTATGATCAGATCATAGGGCTCGAAGAGAGTTTGGGCGTTGGCGGCCTCCAACCGTTCGGAATACGTCTCCAGGACTATATCGGGATTAAGCGAGCGCAGGCGCTCCCGTGCCGCCTCGGCCTTGTTGCGGCCGATTTGATCCATGGTGAAAAGAATCTGCCGCTGCAGGTTGGTTTCCTCCACCCGGTCGAAATCGGCAATGCCTATGTGCCCCACGCCCGCCGCGGCGAGATAAAAAAGCGCGGGGCTTCCCAGTCCCCCCGCGCCCACGCACAAAACGGAAGCTCGGGAAAGCGCGGCCTGCCCGGCCGGGCCGATCTCCGGCAGGATGCTTTGGCGCTGGTAGCGGTCTTTTTTGATCATGCTTCTATATGGGGCTTTCCGGTCTTTTTGGGTAGAAATTTCTTTCAGTTGGGCCGCGATTAAATAAGAATGATTTCTTATTGACTCTCAAAATCTTACTTGTTAATGAAAATCATTCTCAGCAAGCCCGTTTCCCGGTCGGGGATTTTGAGAGGGTGAGGCTGATCAAAATCATAAGGGGTTGAATAATATGAAAAAATTATTGTTTGTTTTGCTCGTGGCCGTCTTGTTTTCTTCTTTCTCCATTTTGCCTGCCCAGGCTGCGGAAGAATTCACGCTCACGATTAAAAACCATCGCTTCGAGCCGGAAACCCTTGAGGTTCCGGCGGGCCAGAAACTGAAAATTCTTGTTCAGAACCAGGATGCCACGCCTGAAGAATTCGAGAGCCATGCCCTGAACAGGGAAAAGATTATCGGCGCCAACAGCAGCGCCGTGATCTTGATTGGCCCTCTGGAAGCCGGAACCTACCCGTTTGTGGGAGAATTCAATGAGGATTCGGCCAAAGGACAAATTATCGCCCGGTAAATAAAAGAACGAGGTTTTCCTATGCTTTCCAGCGCCGTCATTGTTTTTCGTGAAGTCTTCGAAGTGGTTTTGATTCTGGGTATTATCCTGGCAGCCACGCGGGGTATGCCGCATCGGAAGAAGGCCATTTACCTGGGCTTTGCGGGCGGGCTTTTGGGATCGTTCCTTGTGGCCGTGTTCATGGATAAAATCTCCGCGCTGGCCGAAGGGCTGGGACAGGAAATATTCAACGCGGGGATTTTATTGACCGCGGCCGCCTTTATCGGCGGGACGGTCATATGGATGAAGCGTCACGCGCATGAAATGAAATCCCATTTTGCAAAAGTGGGAGAGGCTGTCTCTCGCGGAGAAATACCTTTTTTAAGTCTGTCCGTGGTGATTGCGCTGGCGATTTTGCGCGAAGGGTCCGAGATCGCTCTTTTTACCTATGGAATGCTGGCGTCGGGCCAGTCTCCGGCTTCTCTGATTGTAGGCTCTTTAGCCGGTCTGATTGCCGGGGCAGGATTGGGGATTCTTCTTTATGCGGGACTTATCCGGATCTCCATGAAATATTTTTTCCGCGTGACCAGCGCTCTTTTGATGCTGCTGGTTGCCGGAATGGTGTCTCAGGCGATGGGGTTTCTCACGGCCGCGGGCGCGTTTGAGGGCATGTCTCAAACCGTCTGGAACACGTCCTGGCTTTTGAGCGAGAGCGGCCTCGCGGGTCAGAGTCTGAAAGCCCTGATCGGCTACACAGCGCAGCCCAGCCTTATCCAGCTGGTCGTCTATATCTGCACGCTCGGCGGTTTAATCGCGGCGGTGCGTTTTTCAGGCCGATCTCCTAAAAAAGAAATCGCCCCGGCGTAAACCGGAGCGATCATTTTCCTTGCGGACGGAACCAAGTGAGCGGGGCGTTTGACGACCGTCTTTTGGCTCCTCTGAAATTCTTAAATAAAAAACTCGAAATATAAGAGTGCGCAGCAGACTGCGCACTCATTTCAACATCTTGTATCTATATAGGCCTAAAAGCTTAAGCTGCGGTTTTCAGATTGGTCGCCGAGCTTTTGCCTTTTTCTTCGGTTACGTCGTAAGAAACTTTCTGACCTTCGTTCAGACCACGAAGACCTGCTTTTTCAACAGCGCTGATATGAACGAACACATCGGGTCCGCCACTGTCAGGCTGGATGAAACCAAAGCCCTTTTGAGAATTAAACCATTTAACTGTACCTTGAGCCATCTTTGGCCTCCTTTAGAAAAAGCACTTTCGTGCATGGACTCTTCACAACCATTGTGAAGAGGTTTCCTCTCTGGCGGACAGGGGGGGATTCGAACCCCCGATGGGCGTGAACCCATACCGGTTTTCGAGACCGGCGCATTCAACCGCTCTGCCACCTGTCCTGACAATACAAAGCACATGCCCACCCTCTTTCTTGTGTATCAGAGAGGGGGCACTCCGTTACTTGTCCAGTCAGTGAGCGGAATATAACGGTTTTGGCCAGAAAATCAAAGGGAGTCTTTTGAGGGGGGTGGGAAGCCGGGGTCCGAAGGCCCCTCTTGGTCGGTGCGGAGCTCTTTCCGGAAGGAGTCGCGCTTGCCCTGGATGGAGGCCAGGACGGAGAGTTCCGATACGCCCAGGCGCACAAGGGCAACCTCTGAAAGCTGAAGGCTGGCCTCGATTGTCTCGGGTACCGCGTCGGTGGCCCCCAGTGTGTAAAGCCGCCGGGCATGGTCGGCGTCGTGCGCCCGGGAGATAATGGCGATATCGCTGTTCAGCTCCCGCACCACGCGAACGATTTCGTCCGTTTCCGAGCCTGTGCGTCCGGTGATAATGACTGTTTTCATCGATTCCAGGCCACACTGGTGAAGGAACACAATATCTGTTGCATTACCATAAAATGCATTTTCATTGGTCTTGCGCTGTGTATTGACCACATACGGGTCGCGGTCGAGGGCAATATACGAAATCCCATGTTGCTCCAGCATTTGAGACGTGAGATGCCCCACGCGCCCCATCCCGACAATCATGGCTTCCGCGCTTTGCGTAAGGGCAAACGGGGGCAGGGCTTGCGGCGGTTCTGCGGGCCCTGGGAAAAGCGCGATGATTTTATCTCCCAGCTGCGCCATCAGGGGGATCATCGCCATGGACAAGGAGGACACCGTCAGGACGAACGTGCCCGTTTCCGGCGCGATGATATTGCCGCTGGCGGCCAGCCCGATAACAACAAAGACGAACTCTCCCGCCGGGGCGAGCATGAGCCCGCTCTTGATCGCCGTGGCCCATGAAAATCCGAACAGGCGTATCAGCGGCAGGATGATGAGCGTTTTGAGAAGCAGAAGGCATATCAGCGCCGCCAGGATCGGAAAGGGATCAAGGAGGGCTTCGCCGATATGGATTTTCAGGCCCACGCTGAAGAAAAACACGCCCAGCAAAAGCCCTTTGAAAGGCTCGATGATGGCGACGATGGCGCGCCGATATTCGGTTTCCGCGATAAGAAGCCCGGCCACGAAGGCGCCCAGCGCCATCGAAGCCCCGGCGGAGGCCGCGAGCACCGATGCCCCCATGACCGTCAGCAGGGTCGTGGCGGTAAACAGCTCCGAACTGTCCGTGGCGGCCACCATCCGCAACAAGGGGCGCATGACAAAGCGGCCCGCGAGCACAATGACGCCGATGGCCAGCGTGGCCTGCACCAGTGCGGCTCCGAGGCTCAAAAGAATGGCCGGCTCTTCGCGGTCCGTGAACACTGTAACCAGGAACAGGATCGGGATGATGGCCAGATCCTGAAAGAGGAGGATGGAAAAGCTGGCCCGGCCCGTCGAGGTATTAAGCCGTTTTTCACGCGAGAGAATCTGGATAACGATCGCGGTGGAAGAAAGCGCCAGCGCGGCCCCGATCAGGATGGCCTCGGCCCGGGTTCCGTCGAAAAACTCGACAATCCCCATCAGCGCCAGCGTACAGATCAGAACCTGCGCGCCGCCCAGGCCAAAAACAAGGCGGCGCATGGTGATAAGCCGCTGGAGGGAAAGCTCCATCCCGATCAGAAAGAGCAGGAAGACGATTCCCAGATCCCCCAGCAGGCTGATGCCGTCGTTTTTTGAAACGGTCACAAATTCCAGAAAATGCCAGGATTCTTTCAGTTGGCCCAGCCCGTGCGGGCCCAGAATCGCCCCGGCCATGAGAAAGGCCAGAACCGTGTTGATCCTGAAGCGGTGCATGAAGGGAACGGCCAGGCCGGCAACAGCCAGGATAATCAGGCTGTCTTTATAGATCATAAGATCGCCGGGTTCCGTCATTAAGTTTTCCGTTTCTTTAAACTGCGGCTCCGCAGGCTTGCGGATAGAATGTAACGGGAAGGTCCCCAATTTCAAGGAATTTCTTGCGGGTCCGGGTAAAAAATATGATCGAGCGGAAGGGCGCAAAGGCTTTCTTTATAAAGTATTAACTTTTCTATGGGATATTAAGCTATGTAAATTTGTGGCGTGCAAAAGGGTACGGTATGGCAGATCCGCAAAATCCGACAATTTTCTTTGAAATTACCCCCGAGATCAGCCCGCTTCCCTCTTCGGTAAGCAACAGCCTGAATGAGAATTACAGCATCCTTGAGCCGGGGATCGGCTACACGGTCAATGATTTTGCTCACGGGGAATCGAGATCCTGGTCTTTGAACAATACGGCGGATCTTGTCGATCTCTACGCCACATTCAATGCGGTTTTCGCGGGGGCTATCAAAGGAGACAACAATCTGGTGATCAACGGCACCCTCGTCACCGCGGAAAATCAGAAGAGCTTCACGCATTACATGGATGAGATGAATGTAGAGATCGAGGGCTTGTACCAAAATCTGTCGAAGGAGCCCGGATATATACCAAACGCTCTGGAGGGCCTTGGTTACAGCGACCTCCTCAAGCCGGACGGCGGAAAATCAAGCCTGGAGAGCAAACCGGACAATGGTTCCCGGTTAGACCTTCAGACGCCTTCTCTTAAATCTTTGAGCTTCTGACAGGAGTATCGCGATGCCCGATCCTACAGTCGTTTATGAATTTTCTCCCGATGCCACACCCTTGCCGGTGAGTGTGCGGAAGGGTGTATGGCAAAACAGAATCTATTTAGAAGGCGTGGGATATGAGATTTTCGAGGAACAGTTCGACGATGAATCCATCCGGCGATACGGCCAGATGCGCATGACCACGATGGAGCTCGATCCTCTGGGCTTATACATTTCCCGCCTGGAGATGAACGTCCATTTTGCGCGGGCCATTAACGGGGATCTGGACCTGTACATCAACCGCACCAAGGTCACGGCCGAGAACTACAAGGATTTTAAATCCTATATCGACGAGGCGAATCGCGAATTCGAACGGCGGCTGGATTTATATGAAGGCGACAGGGATTATGAGGATTACAAAGCCCGTTTTCAATCCGAAACCTATGAAAATATGATAGGAGCCAAAAGCGGGATGAGGTCGCATTTTGAAAACGCACAGCCGTATGAATCCCCTGATCAAAAGCAGGATTTGAAGTTTGCGGCCATGCATCCGCGCATGTCCTTTTGAAAAATCTAAAGGTTCGGCGTTAGGCCTTTAAGCCTGTAGAGCGCCTCCAGGGCCTCGCGCGGCGTGAGGGTGTCCGGGTCCAGGTCACGCAGGAAAGCTTCGGCTTGGGATTTCTGAGGGGTTTCCTGACGCACATCGGAAAAGGTGAACAACGGCAGGTCGTCCGTCAGCCTTGCCAGCGCGCCGGATTGCTCTCCGGACTGCAGCAGGGCCAGAACCTTCTCCGCCCGGGCGATGACGGCGTCGGGCAGCCCGGCCAACTTGCCCACGTGAATGCCGTAGGAGCGGTCCGCCGCGCCCTGCGCCACCGCGTGCAGGAAAATAATCTCGCCCTTCCACTCCTTCACCTGCATGGAATGGCAGGAAAGATTGGGCAGTGTGGCCGCCAGCGCGGTCAGCTCGTGGTAATGGGTCGCGAAAATCGCCCGGGCCCGGTTGGCCTCATGCAGATGCTCTACACAGGCCCATGCGATGGAAAGCCCGTCGAACGTCGCTGTCCCCCGGCCGATCTCATCGAGAATGACCAGAGAACGCTCCGTGGCCTGATTGAGAATGGCGGCGGTTTCCACCATCTCCACCATGAAGGTGGAGCGCCCGCGCGCTAGATCGTCCGAGGCGCCCACGCGGCTGAACACCCGGTCCACGATTCCGATATGCGCGGCCCTGGCCGGGACGTAGCATCCTGCCTGCGCCAGGATGGCGATCAGCGCGTTCTGGCGCAGATAGGTCGATTTCCCGGCCATGTTCGGTCCGGTCAGGAGCCACAGATTCTGCCCTGGCCCCAGATCGCACTCATTGGGAACGAAGGCTTCCGCCTGTTTTTTCAGGGCGGCCTCCACGACGGGATGACGTCCGCCCTCGATTTTGAAATGCAGGGAATCATCCAGAAGGGGGCGCGCATACTCCCGCTCCTGTGCGAGTTCTCCTAGCGCCGCCGCCACATCGATCGCCGCCAGCGCGCCCGCCAGCGCGCCGATTTCCGCGGAGAGCGCCGCGCATTCGGCGGACAGTTCCGCGAAGATTTCCAACTCGAGCGCCAGCGCCTTTTCAGCGGCGGAGGAAATATCCCGCTCCAACTCGGCCAGTTCAGGCGTCGTAAAGCGGGCCGCGTTGGCGAGCGTCTGGCGATGGATGTATGGGTTTGAGCCGTCTTCCTTCTTCACCATCAGGGCGTCGCCATGGCGCGCGGTGACTTCGATGAAATAGCCCAGAACGTTGTTGTACTTGATCTTGAGGGAATCGATCCCCGTGCCCTTCTGATAACGTCCCTGCAGCGCGGCGATGAGGCGGCGGCTTTCATCCCGCATCATCTTGAGCTCATCCAGCCGCCTGTGCCAGCCCTGCGCCACGAATCCGCCGTCCCGAGCCAGCGCGGGCAGCTCCCCGGCCAGCGCCCTTTTCAGCTTGTCCTGAAACTCACCCAGCGGAACGGAGATCTTCAGCTTCTCCAGAAGATCCCCCAGCACCGCCCGCGCGCCTTCATCAGATTGCAGGCGGGAGCGGATGATTTCGGCTTGCGCCAGCCCGTCGCGGATCATTCCCAGATCGCGCGGACCGCCGCGCTCCACCGTAAGGCGTGCAAGCGCCCGTTCCATGTCGGGCACGGCCTTGAGGTCTCCCCGCACGGCCCCGCGCAGATGGCCGTTTTCGAGAAAACACGCCACCCGGTCCAGCCGCCGGTTGATCCGCGCGATATCTGTCAGTGGCGCGGATAGGCACGCTTGGAGCATCCGCGCGCCCGCTCCGGTGACCGTCTGATCCACCGTGTCGAGCAGGCTTCCTCGGCGCTCACCCGAGAGCGTCCGCGTCAGCTCCAGGTTCCGGCGGGTGGCGGGGTCGATCTCCAGCGCAGCGCCGGCGGCAACCTGCCGGGGGCGGGTAAGATAGGGAAGCTTGCCCACCTGTGTACGCTGCACATACTCCACCAGCGCCCCCGCCGCCGCGATTTCCGCGCGGCTGAATCCGCCAAAGGCGTCGAGGGTTTCCACCCCGAAAATATCCTCCAGCCGCTTGCGCGCGTTCTCGCTGTCAAAGAGGGAGCGGGGCTGGCGGGTGATGTTCCGCTGATCGGGCAGGGCGGCGGCCAGGGCCTCCGGCATTAAAATTTCGCGCGGCTCGATGCGCGCCAGCGCCGCCTGGGCATCGCTCCCCGCCAGGGCCTGCACCCGGAAATCCCCGGTGGACAGCTCCAGCCAGGCCATGCCGCATTGTCCCGCAACATCGGTCAGGGCGCAGATATAATTATTCTCACGCGATTCCAAAAGGGAATCCTCAGTCAGCGTCCCCTGCGTGACCACGCGCACCACCTCGCGCCGCACCAGCGATTTGGAGGAAGGCTTGCCCTCTTTCTTCGCGCGCGCGCGGGCCTGCTCCGGCGTTTCGGTCTGCTCGCAAATTGCGACCTTGAATCCCGCGCGGATCAGCTTGGCCAGATAGGGTTCATAGGAATGGAATGGCACCCCGCACATGGGGATTTCCTCGCCGTTGGCCTTGCCGCGCCTGGTGAGCGTGATGTCCAGCGTGGCTGCGGCGTTCTCGGCGTCGGCGAAGAACATCTCGTAAAAATCCCCCATCCGGTAGAACAACAGGCAATCCGGGTGCTGGTTTTTAAGCGCGTGGTACTGCGCCATCATGGGCGTGTGGGCGCTCTCCGGCGTCTCGTCGTCGGCGCTGAGATCCTTTTTGTGCGTGGCGGTCCCCATGCTTGAAAGTCATAAGCCAACCCGCCTTGGAGGGAAAGGGAGAAACGCACAGATCCCGCGGATATTCAGAACGGATTTCCTCTGCGGGAACTTTATGTGCACTCGTTCGTAGGAGAGCACGAATATTTTTTGCTCTGCTTTGAAAGGAAATTACTATGGCTATGAATAAGAATGTCGTTTCTTTATTGACCCTGATTGTCGTGATCTTGCTGGGCATTGTGGCGTATGGCGTTTTGAACGCGCCCGACCGGCGCACCGCGGGGGAAAAGGTGGGCGATGCCGTCGACCAGCTGGATAACGGCCTGG
>JAIOYC010000062.1 GCA_021741325.1 Alphaproteobacteria bacterium | reverse complement strand
ATTGGGAGCGGGCGCCGGCGCGGCAGGAGAGGGGGGAGCCGATGCAGGGGCAGGGGCGGGGGTTTCGGCATAGGCGCGGGAAAGCATCGTACGCATGTCAAACACGACCTCTGCCAGGTGTGCGGCAAAGGAGGCTATGGTGAAAGCGATCAGAAGGGGGATGATTCGCAGTGTGCCCATCACCCTATACTTTCATATTCCGAGAGGATTTGGGAAAGCGTTTTTTACGCAGGGCCTCATACAGATCACGTTCGGCCTCGCTTTGGAAGGATCCTTCTTCAGATTCGGTCCCCCGGGGGTCTTCTTCAGCCCAGCCGGAAAAATCCTCATAGCCTTCCTCGTTCTCAGTATCCGCGCGGTCGCGGATGCTGAAGGCCGGTTCTTCGCTCCCCGCCTGGCCGGACAGCTCCATAGCCGCCAGGGATTTGTAGAGCCGTTCATCAATATCCGTCCGGTTAGTGCGGCGGGGCGGCGGCGGAGCTACCCGTCCTTGCCGTGCGTCACCCGCCAGGGATTCAAGGCGCGCCGCCAGAGAATTTCCCGATTCGATCATGATTTTAAGTTCGTCGATGAGCGCGCCGCCCTCGCCGGTGGCCCCGCCCATATTTTGCCGTACCTCCAGGCCCATGGATTTCAAATCCCTGATGGATTTTTGAGCGCGGTCGATCGAGATATTGAGCTCGTTCACGACATGGGAAAATTCCGCGCGGGTGCGGCGGAATTCATTCAGGCCCCGGGATAGTCGGAGCGCGACGTGAATGGTGATCCCTAAAACAGCCAGGACAACGATATCCAGCCCCATGCCTATAAGGTCGCTGTTCATTCGTCTTCTTCTTTCTCGGGCGGGATATACATTTCGATGCGCACCGCGATATTGCCCTGTTTCTGGCCCACCGGCCCCTTGAACATCGGAAAGTAGCCGCAGCGCAGTTCCAGTTCGTCGCTGGTGCGGGTGGGGAACATCACACGGGAGCCCGGTTTCCAGGCGAGCATCTCGCCCAGGGGAATGGTCACTTCGCCCAGAACCGCCTGAAGCTGCACATCGGTTTTATGAAGCTCATGGGTCAGATGGCTTTCCCAGATGGAATCGCGCCCGAATTTTTCTCCCATGAACATCTGCAGGAGCAGTTCGCGAACGGGCTCGAGCGTGGCATAGGGAATCAGAACCTCGACGCGCCCTCCCCGGTCGCCCATGTCCACGCGCAGGCGCGCCAGGACGCAGGCGCTTCCGCTTTGGGATATGGTCGCGAAGCGCGGATTGGTTTCCATGCGGTCGAGATTGAAACCCACGGGCGAAAGGGGATCAAACGCGGAGGAAAGATCGCTCAGCGTCACCTCCACCATTTTTTCGACCAGCTTGGTTTCAATGGTTGTATAGGGGCGGCCCTCGACCCGGATGGCGGGCGTGCCTTTGCGGCCGCCGAGCAGCACATCGACAATGGAGTAGATGAGCGCGCTGTCCGTGACCAGAAGCCCGTTATTGTCCCATTCCTCGGCCTTGAAGACGGAGAGCATGGCGGGAAGCGGGATAGAATTCATGTAGTCCCCGAACCGCACCGTGGACACCTGATCGAGGGAAACTTCCACGTTGTCGCTGGTCAGGTTGCGCAGGCTTGTGGACATAAGGCGCACCAACCTGTCGAACACGATGTCGAGCATCGGCAGGCGCTCATAATTGACCATGGCCGAATTGATAAGGGCCATGACGCCGGATTTTTCGCCGCTGTAAGACCCGGCGTCGTCGAAACCCAGAAGGCTGTCGATCTCCTCCTGATTGAGGATGCGGGCGCCGCTGTTGTCCACATCACCATCGAACGCGGGCATGGCTTCGCCTCCGGACGACGCGCCCTCTCCGGCCGTGGCTTCCCACTCCGCCATCATGGCTTTTTCCTCTTCGCTCATATCTTTGAGCTTGTCCGCGTCGGTTTCACTCATTGCCGGGTGGTGGTGTTTGACGTTTAAGTTCCAAAAGGCTTTAGGCAAGTATCATGCCTAAAAAACCATTATAGCACTACTGGATCAGAATTTCCTGAAACAGGACATCCTTTACTTTGATGGGCGCCGCCGCCTGATTGACCCGCCAGAGCAGCTCCATCTGCAGGCGATAAATTCCCGCCGATCCCCGGAGATCTTTCACCCGCAATTCCCGCAAATAGGTCTGGAACTGATCCACGACGCGCGGCAGAACTCCTTCCACGGCGGCTTTGTCGGCAGGGTTTTCCAGTTCGAGCTGGACGCTTAGCCTCAGATACCGGGTTGTGCCGTCTTCTCCGTTCAGATTGACGATCATCGGCGGGATGGCGACAAACGCCGGACCGCCGGGCTGCGCGCCGTGCTCTCCGCCGCCCTCGGCGCTTGCCGGGGCTTCATGTCCGCCTTCCTCCGCGTGTTCACCGGCCTCCTGCGGAGCTGCGGTCCCGAGGAGTCCATCCAGAATTCCCGTGAAATACAGGCCTGCCCCGACCAGAATCAAAAGCAGCACAGGCGCGGCGATCATGATGATCAGCTTTTTCTTGCTTTTCTTCTTGTCGGCGCCTGCTTCGCCCTCTTCGCCTTCGGCCTTTTCGTCCGTCTGATTTTCAACCTGAGCCATGAGCGCCCCCCACTGATTCTAAAGCATCTTGTACAAAACAGAGTCTACCCCTCCCCCGGCCGGGCACAAAGGCAAAATTTTCCCTGTCCAAAGCAGTCCACAGGGTCCAGAGCGATGAAGAGGCCGGGAATGAAGCTCGCTGCAAGAGATCCAATTGCTTGAAAACAGGAGTTTTTCGGTTCTGGCACGGACCGTGCAAGGGTTCGGGCCAGAGTTTCGAAGTAACACCAAGGGGACTTCCGGATGGAAAACGGCATTTATCTTGGTTTGTCGCGTCAATTGACGCTTCGGACCAACATGGATTTAATAGCCAATAATCTGGCCAACATGAATACTCCCGGTTTCAGGGGGCAGAATCTTTTGTTCGTGGAATATATAGACCAGCCCCGGGGCGGCGATCCGCTGTCCTTTTCTTATGACAAGGGTCAGTACGAGCTGACTGCGCCGGGTTCCATGTCTTTCACCGAAAATCCCCTGGACGTGGCTATCGCCGGCCCGGGATTTTTTGGAGTGCAGGCGCCGGGCGGGGTTACCGCTTATACGCGCGGGGGGGATTTTCAACGCTCAGCTGATGGAATGCTGGTGACCTCCGCCGGGTATCCCGTGGCCGGACAGGGCGGGGGCGCCATTACCATTCCCCAAGGATCCTTGGAGATTAGCATTGATGAAGCGGGGGTTGTCTCGACTCAGGACGGCCAGATCGGGCAGCTTATGGTGGTCGAGTTCGACGATCTCCAGGAACTCGAGCCGATGGGAAACAATCTTTACAAGGCTCCCTCGCCCGGCAGACCAGCCACAGAGAGTCATGTTCGCCAAGGACAACTTGAAGGATCCAATGTAACGCCCGTGGTGGAGATGACGCGGATGATCGATACGCTCCGCTCTTTTCAATCCCTGCAGCAAATCCTGCAGAGCGAGAACGACCGCTTGCGCACGGCCATCCAGAAACTGACCCAGGGAGGCTGAGGGCGCGCAGAAAACACACGGAAAAAGACAGAATAAAATTATAACACCGCAATAAGGAGACAGACCATGAGATCACTTGATATCGGCGCAACGGGAATGCTGGCGCAGCAGATGAACGTGGATGTGATATCCAACAACATCGCGAACATGACCACCACGGGCTATAAACGCCAACGCGCAGCCTTTCAGGATTTGATCTATCAAAATCTGGACAGGCCGGGTTCAACCTCCTCGGATTCCGGAACGGTTGTGCCATCGGGCATTCAGCTCGGTCTAGGCGTTCGTACGGGGTCGGTCACGCGGGAACATGCGCAGGGCGCAATCAAGATCACAGAAAACCCACTTGATCTGGCGATCACGGGAGAGGGTTATTTTCAGATCCAGCTTCCCAGTGGCGAAACGGCTTATACAAGAGACGGGACCTTCAGGGTAAATGAAAACGGCGAAATTGTAACCGTTCAGGGTTATGCGGTTGAACCCGGAATTACGATTCCGGCCGACGCCACCACCATCGACATCAACGGCGAGGGTCAAGTGTTGGTGAAGGTTTCGGGTCAGATAGCCTCCCAGAATGTAGGGCAATTGCAGATTGCGGGCTTTATAAATCCTGCCGGTTTGGAGGCGATCGGGGACAATTTATTCCTGGAGACGGATGCGTCCGGGTCGGCAACGACGGGCAATCCGGGACAAGATGAATTTGGCGCGCTGCGTCAGGGTGCCCTGGAGCAATCGAATGTCAACGTGGTCGAAGAGATTACGAATCTGATTTCCGCGCAGAGATCTTACGAAATGAACTCCAATGTGATTTCCACGAGCGACGAAATGCTGCAGACGGTTTCGCAACTCCGGTAAGGGGAACTGAAACGGCTGAACAATAACAAACAGAAACGGGCTTACAGATGAACAGCATGAATCTTATCAAGTTTCTACCCTCGATCCGCACAGGCGGGGCGAGGATCCTGATGGGCGCTGCGTTCCTGGGTCTGTTGTGCGTATCGGCGTCCCCGGCGCGCGCGGTGGGGCTGAAAAGCTCTGCGGTTGTTCAGGGCCCCTCCATCATGCTGGGGGATGTGTTCACCGGCCTTGAGGGGCCGCTGGAGGAGAAGGCCAGCCGTGTTCTGGGTCCAGCGCCCGCGCCCGGCGAGACCACGGTTTTGAATGCCCGGACTTTGCTGCGCATTTCGATGGCCATGGATTTGCCCTGGCGTCCGGCCGGCGCAGAACGGATCGTCATCAACCGCGCGGCGACCATGGTAAATCGCGAAGAAATTGAGGAGGCTCTGAAGGACGCGCTGGAGAAAAAAGGCGTAAGCGGGCCTGTTGTTTTCGAAATTCCCGAAGAGCAATCCCGCATGGCCCTGCCGGCCGACCAGCCGGGCAGCGTGGAGATCGGAAATTTTTCCATCGATCCGGCCCGGGGCCGATTCGAAGCGGTTCTTCTGGCACCCTCGGCATCCGCCCCCTTGCAAAGGCTGAACGTAAGCGGAAGCTATGAAAGGCTGATTGAGGTTCCTGTCTTGAAGGAATCGCTGATCCGGGGAACCATCATCGGCCAGCGCGATATTCAAATGGTGGAGATGCGGGAACGCGATCTGAAAACCGGAGTCTTGCGGAATGCCGAGGATGTGGTGGGTACTGCCGCGGGCCGGACCTTAACAGCCGGGCTGCCGGTGCGGTCCGCCGATATCGAAGCGCCCCGAATCGTCAAGCGCGGGGATTTCGTGACGATGATCTTTTCGAGCGGCCCCCTCTCCATGACCGTACAGGGCAAGGCGCTTGAGCATGGGGTAAAGGGCGATGTCATCCGTGTAACCAACACCGCCAGCAACAAGACCATCGAGGCCATCGTGACGGCCTCGAAGGAAGTCGCTGTTCAGTCATTCTAGGAAGGTGGATAAGGCCATGCAAAATCTGAGAACGGTAAAATATTGTAGCGAACGGCAGGGATTACGGGCGGTATCGCTTTTGCTTCTGTCCTGCGTTTTCCTGGGCGGGTGCGGGGTGTCGGACCGGATCGCGAATATAGGGCAGGCTCCGGACATGAGTCCCATTGCCAACCCCTCTTTGCAGCCTGGTTATCAGCCTGTCAGCCTGCCCATGCCCGCGCCGCAAAAAGTGGTGCAGCAAAGAAATTCACTGTGGTCCGCAGACCGCCAGACCTTCTTTAAGGATCAGCGCGCCAGCGATGTGGGTGACATCATCACAGTCATGATAGAGATAAAGGACAAGGCCGAGCTGGACAATGAGAGCGAGCGTACGCGCGCCAGCAGCGAGAATGCGGGTCTGGACAGCCTTTTGGGGTATGAGCAGTCCCTGGACCGGATTTTGCCCCAAGCCATCGACAATGAAAATCTGGCGGGCGTAAGTTCTGATTCGAGTCATACGGGCAGCGGCACAATCGACCGCGAAGAAAAGATCAATTTGAAAATAGCCGCCCTGGTCACGCAGATCCTGCCGAACGGCAACATGGTCATCCACGGGCAGCAGGAGGTCCGCGTGAATTTTGAGAAAAGAATACTGGGGATCGACGGGGTTATCCGCCCGGAAGATATCACGGTCGATAATACGGTGTCCTATGAGCAGATTGCGGAAGCGCGGATCATGTATGGCGGTGAAGGCCAGATGACGGATGTGCAGCAGCCGCGCTACGGCCAGCAATTATACGATATCGTCTTTCCTTTCTAGGAGCTTTAGCGCCCGCCGGCTTTAGAATAAGGATACGGCAAAGGAAAGACGGTTTCGCAGGCGGCGGTTCAATCCGCTCCTCCCGAACGGAAAGGCCGGTTCCCCAGAAGGTGAGAACCGGCCTTTTTTGTCCTATTTACCGCATAAAGAGGGAGGGATAATCATTAAGAACAAACAATTGATGGTGTGGATGTAATTTTGAAAGTCACCCCGGAAATTTTTAAGTACGCCCGATGAATGGCATGGGTTCCGAGGCGCTTACTTCCGCTACCAAAATCGATAAACATACACATTGCTTATACAATGCCTGCGATCAAACCCATCTCCAATGCCTTTTCAGCGGTGATATACCAGTTTGATTTTATTTTTTTCATGAGTTCTTCAAGTTCTAGATTGCTGCCTTCGACAAGTTCTTCAAAATCTTCTTTTGCGACTTCAAAACCTTCCTCGAATTGAGAAAGCAGTTCTTCTGCTGTTTGAATGCAGGAGCTTAAGGCGGCATCGAAATGAACTTTTTTATCAATGCGTCTTTCATGGATCATGAGACGCGTCCCCCGGGCTAAAAAGCGTTTCTCTTTTAAAAAGGCTGACATGATACCCACGCACTATTAGAAAGGCCAACAACAGATAGACCCCAATACAAATTATCTATTGAATTTGGCTTATCTCCTGGTGACTGAGTGTCCGGATAAAAGGCTTTTGAGCCACTTGCACTTTTAATTTCACCATCTTGTTCGACACCCAGAAGTGTACAGAGTTTTCTGGTATATTTTTTGATCTCGGCTAGATCATCTTTGAAATTTTCATTGAATTTATCACCGCACCTTTCGCCGGTAATAATTTCATCGTTCATTAAATCCAAATTAAGCACGGCCCTGTTAAGCGCCAGATAAAGTTTTTCAGCATCAATGTCCGTACAGTTTACGCTCTTCAAATACTCTGCTGTGTCAGAATAAGAGAAATTTTGCATGTGATATTCAGAATTGGCCTTTGTCCGGCCTTTTTCCGAAATTTCAGGAACAGCGCATATTTTCTGTGTTTTCATCTTATGACCTATTTCTTCTGAAATTGACCACTTTCCCATAGGCGGCAACACTATCGAGATAATCGCTCCAATCCTGCATCATCTTTTTGCGTTCACTAAGAAACTGCGCTCGGTCATAGGCACGTGTGACCATACTTTGCGCAGCGTGGGCAAGCTGGCGATCAACAACCTCATGGCGATAGCCCAGTTTTTCCTTGATCGTGCTCATGGCCAATGCGCGGAAACCATGGCCAGTCATACGGCCTTTGAAGCCGAGGCGCTCTATGCCCTTTAAAATCGTATTATTGCTCATGTGCTTGCGCGGAGAATGGTGGCCGGGGAAAATCCACTCCCATTTACCATTGCGCTCTTTCAAACCTTTAAGAATTTCCACGGCCTGTTTTGATAGGGGAACAACATGCTCGTTCCGCATCTTCATGCGTTCGGCGGGAACAATCCATTCGGCGTTTTCAAGGTCAAACTCGTCCCATTTCGCCTCGATAAGTTCTTTTGTCCGCACAAAGGTTAGCATTAAGAGCCGGATAGCTAGCCGCGTATCGGTATGCAGACGGGCATCGTTACGGTCCAGCGCTGTCAGAAAATCAGGCACTTCCTTAATGTCGAGACAGGCATAGTGCTTTTTTACTACAGGTTTTAAAACCATGCCCACCTCAGCGGCAGGGTTGGTTTGTGCAATTTCATTGATAATTGCATACCGGAAAACCTGAGAGCAGTACTGGCGCAAACGGTGAGCCGGTTCATGGGCCCCACGTTTTTGAACTTTCTTAAGAGCATCTATAATCTGTAAAGGCTTTATATCAGCAATCGGATAAGTGCCAATTTCGGGGAAAATATCAGTTTCCATACGGTGTAAAACTGTATTAGCGTGCCGCTCGGTCCATTTATTTTTGAAAGTGTCATGCCATTGACGGGCTATCGCTTCAAAAGAGTTCTCGGTATTTTTCCTTGCAGCGCGTCTGGCGCCCTTTTTGGCGGTTGAAGGGTCCATGTTGTCATCAAGGAGCTTGCGTGCTTCCAGGCACTTCTCGCGGGCTTCGCTGAGAGAGATTTCAGGATAGACGCCCAGGGCCAAAAGTTTCTCTTTACCCAGATAACGGTATTTCATGCGCCAATACTTTGCGCCGCTTGATCGGACCTCCAAAAACAGACCGCGCCCATCAAAGAGCTTTTGGGTCTTCTCGGTAGGCTTCGCATTTTGGCATCTTAGGTTTGTAAGGGACATTTTGGGGGTACCTCATTCTGGGGGTATCTCAAGATACCCCCAATTGTACTCCCATTTTGTGCGGGTGTAAATGAACGATTATGAATAGCGAGGAACGTAGGTAAAATAAAACCCGCTTGTTTCTGCGGGTTTTACGATCAATAATGAATGTTGGCGAACGGTATTGATAGATGTAATGGAGCGAGTGAAGGGATTCGAACCCTCGACCCCGACCTTGGCAAGGTCGTGCTCTACCCCTGAGCTACACTCGCTTACAGTGTTTTTCTGGTTTCACATTTTAGCAAAACATAGAACCAGAAAACTACTACAGCGAACTCCTTTTTTACAAGGAACGGGTTTGAACAGGGGTGACTATACCCATTTGGAAGGGGGATGCAAGCGAAAAGGAAAAGGGTAATTTCCCCTGGTTTTAGTAAATATCCCCGACCTTGACGAGGGGCACCTTGTAGCCAATGGGCGCGTGGTTGGCGAACATCATGTAAATCAGGACATCCGGGCTTTTCTCCACCGGCCATCTCATTTCATCCGGCACTTCGTAATGCATCAGAAGGTCGCTTTCGGTGTCGTCATTGTAGACGAGCATCAAGAGGCGCTGATCCCGATAGAATTCGACCCGTTTGATGATCTCGGGAAACGCCTGGTCGCTGACCAGGAGAACGCCGCCGTCCTTAAGAATGCTGAGCTCTATATTCATGTGGGAAATTTAAGGTCAAAGAGGGGATGAACGGTCAGGCGGGGAGCGGCAGGCGTCGCGGCTTCGTTAAAGGACAATGTGGGCGCGGGCGGGGCGGGCGGAAGCTCGTTTTTGAGCATTTGGGTATAGGGCCCATATCCCGCGTGGCAAATTCCGTGGCCGTGGCCGACAGGATTGATCACCATGGCGATTCCGGGTGGAAAACGGGCGCCTGTCCGGGCGTTGTCCTCTCGTTCCAGGCCTTTTTCCGGCAATTGTCTGAGAAGTTCTTCGGGCGTCATAATTTTGCCTCAATTCTCCTTGTTCCGACTACCATCATACGCAAGAAAAGTTAACAGAATATTAGCGAAACTTAACGCTTGAAAGCGGAGTCGGGCGGCTTTAAGTCTGTTTTTAGATGAAAACGTCCCCAGCTGACTCCCTGCCGACCACACCTCAGGTGCTTTTCCCCCTTCTGGGAGAACTGGGCATTGTGTATGAGCTTTACCACCATGAGCCGATTTTCACGGTGGAGGAGGGAGAACACCTGGAAGCTTCGATTCCCGGAATTCATTGCCGCAACCTCTTCCTGCGGGACAAAAAGGGCGTGATGTACCTGGTCGTTCTGGCCAATGACACAAGGCTGGATCTCAAGAAGCTGGAGGGTTTGATCGGTAGCGCCCGGCTTTCCTTTGGCTCGCCCGAACGGCTTTGGGCTCATCTGGGTATCCGGCCCGGCGGGGTGTGCCCTTTTACGGTGATCAATGATCCTGAACGCAGGGTAAATCTTCTGCCCGATGAAGCCATGATGGCGGCTGAGCGGGTTTGTTATCATCCTTTGGACAATGCCATGACCGTTTCCCTGGCTC
>JAIOYC010000061.1 GCA_021741325.1 Alphaproteobacteria bacterium | reverse complement strand
GGAAATGGTGATGTGGCGGCGCGGCGCGGCGCCATCATGCATCCATTGCGCGACCTGGGAGTCATACCAGGCGGTGAGCCCGTAGGCCTGGGCGGCCAGCCGTTTGCGCAGGGCGAAGGTGACGCCCCCGCCGTGGGTGTCCATTTCGCTCAGCACGTCCGCATAGTCGCGGGGGTCGGTCAGGATCGCGACGAAATCATGATTTTTTGCCGCGGCGCGGATCATCGCGGGGCCGCCGATGTCGATATTTTCGACGCAAGCGCGGTCATCCTTCCCGGCGCGGACGGTCTGGGCGAAGGGGTAGAGGCTGACGGCCACCAGGTCGATCTCCCCGATTCCGTTTTCCTTCATCGCGCGGCGATGGGATTCCTCATCACGGCGGGCAAGGATTCCGCCGTGGATTTTGGGGTGCAGGGTCTTCACCCGCCCGTCCATGATTTCGGGAAAGCCGGTGAAGGCGGATACATCCGTGACCTTGATTCCCGAATCCCTCAATAGTGAGGCCGTGCCGCCGGTGGAAAGAATCTCCACGCCGCGCTTTTCCAGAGCCCGCGCGAAATCGACGATCCCGCCCTTGTCGGATACGGATAAAAGGGCGCGTTTGATCGGGATCGTTGCAGTGGTGTGTTGGCTGGCGTTCATCAATCAAATCCCCTGTGGCGTTTTCCCGCAACGCGGGAGGATAACGGAAGACCCGATTTCTAGTTTGCCTAAGAGCGAATGTAAAGGCCGGGCTGGCCGGGGCAGGGGGTGAACAGGCCGGGGAGGGTGTCCGCGTTTTCAGATGTGCCCAGCGCGAGGAATCCGCCGGGCTCGATCTGGAGGGCAAGGCGTTCCAGCACGTCCTTTTTCCGGGTGTCTTCAAAAAGCGTCAGGACGTTGCGGCAGAACACGGCGTCGAATTTCCCCATATCCGTCATCGAATCCAGAAGATTGAAATAGCGGTATTCCACCATGCGCCGGATGTCGTCGTGAAGGCGCCATTTCTCGCCTTCCTGCGTGAAATGATTCAGGAGAAACCGAATGGGCAGGCCGCGTTGCATCTCGAATTGTGAATAAACCCCTTGCCCGGCCTGCTGGAGGGTTTCCGTGGAGATATCCGTGGCAAGGATGCGGATTTCCCATCCGGCCAGGGGGCCTTCTTCCAGTTCCTTGAGTATGAGCGCGAGGCTGTAGGGTTCTTGCCCGCTGGCGGCGGCGGCGCACCATATATTCAGGGCGCGTTCTTTTTTCCGGGAGTCCATCAGGCGGGGCAGGATTGTCTCCCGGAAATAATCGAAGGGGCGGCCGTCCCGGAAAAAGGAACTGTCGGGTGTGGCCATGGCTTCGACGATCCTGATTATAAGGTGGGGATCGGGATTTTCTTTCAGCGCGGCGGTCATGGCCTCCAGGGATTCAAATCCCCATTTCCGGGCCACAGGGCTCAGGCGGGCTTCCAGAAGGGCGCTCTTGTCCGGGGTCAGGAACAGACCGGATCGTTCCCTTAGCAAGTCCTTATAGATGTCAAAATCAGGAGTGCGCATGGGTTTCTACTCTATCAATCCGGCCAGGCGGAATTTCGATTGAATGATTTCCCCGTCAAAGGGCTTCATGATGTATTCGCTGGCCCCGGCCTCAAGCGCCTGCCGCACGCGCCCGGCGGTGTTCTCAACCGTGCAGAAGATGACGGCGGGTGATTTTCCTTCCTTCATGTCGCGCAGGCGGCGCAGGAATTCAATTCCATCCATCACGGGCATGTTCCAGTCTAGAAGAACCGCGCTAGGCATGGATTTTTCACAGGATTCAAGGGCGAGCTTGCCGTTTTCCGCTTCCTCGCAGGCAAAGCCGAGATCCTCGACGATGCGCCGCGCGACCTTGCGCACGACACGGCTGTCATCGACGATGAGGCATGTTTTGGTCATGGATCCCGGGGGGCAGGGTGGATAAAGACACCTTCAGTTTATCAGGATCGCGGCGGAAGTCACAGGGGGTTAAAATTCCGGCGAGGGCGCGGTGTTCGCGGCGGTGGAGTCAGGCGTGTTAAAAATAGAGTGATAGGGATGAATGGTCGTCTGTGACTCATTGGCGGCTTTCATTGTGGCCTTTAATTTGTCCATGGCGGGCATCACATCTCTGTCTATTTGTTGAGTGATCTTACACCTGGATATCCCCATTGCGGCAATAAGAGTGAATAGGCTTGAGAGCAATACGATAGTCGTGTTGTTGCGGTCCATGATGCTAGGCACTCCTTGGCATTGAAATGGTAAAATCGGATTCACTTTAGACAGATAGAGTTATTTTGTAAATATGTTGCAGTGTCAGATAGTGTCTCAGTTTGGAATTTCTTTCTTCCTCCGTCATCCCGGCGAAGGCCGGATCCATGGATGGAGCAAGCGCTGTAAATCCGTCTTTCGCGCAAGCGGATAGATGGATCCCGGCCTTCGCCGGGATAACGCCGGCGGGGTATTTCAAAATGAGGTACAGCCTATTGTCAGGCCCGCCTTGTACAGGCATCCCTAAGGGCGATGCACAAAAAATCTTACTATGTTTGTATTTTGGGGCCTTTTTAAAATTTCACAATTTTGTCATCCCTACGCAAGCAGGCATCTGATAAGAATTAACTCGGTTCCGGCTTTCCCCGGGATGACAGTGTTTTGTTGTTTTTAATCAAAGAATATTCTGCAGGATATGGAATCATCTAAGCCTCTCCTCTGCGTCCAAAACCTCTCCGTCGATTTCAGGACGGAGGAGGGGCTGTTCCGCGCCGTGGATTGTGTGGGCTTTGAGATCGAAAAGGGGCAGACGCTGGCGCTGGTCGGGGAGTCGGGGTCGGGCAAGTCGGTCACGGCGCTTTCGATCATGCAGCTTTTGCCCTATCCGCGCGCGGCGCACGGGCCGGAATCCTCCATCCTCTTCAACGGGGAGGAGCTTGTGGGCAAGCCGGATTCCTTCATGCGCGCGATCCGGGGATCGCAGATCGGCATGATCTTCCAGGAGCCGCAAAGCGCCCTGAACCCGCTGCACACGATTGAAAAGCAGATCGGGGAGATGTTGCTCCTGCACCAGAAAATGAGCCGCGCGCGCGCGAAGGCCCGCGTGCTGGAGCTGATGGATATGGTGGGCCTGCCGGACCTGAAAGACCGGCTGGACGCCTATCCGCACCAGCTTTCCGGCGGGCAGCGCCAGCGGGTGATGATCGCCATGGCGCTGGCCAACGATCCGGAATTTCTGATCGCGGACGAGCCGACGACGGCGCTGGATGTGACGGTGCAGGCGCAAATCCTGGCGCTGCTGGATGATTTGAAGAAACGCCTGAACATGGCGCTTTTGCTCATCACGCACGACCTGACGATCGTGGAGAAAATGGCCGACCGCGTGTGCGTGATGAAGCAGGGGAAAATCGTGGAGCAGGGGGCCTGCCGGGATGTGTTCACCCGGCCCGCGCATGAATACACGAAAAAGCTGCTCTCAGCGCGGCCCACGGAAAGAGTGCTGGAGACCAAACCGGGCGCGCCGGTGATCGCGCAGGGGCGCGGCGTGAAAATTTATTTCCCCCGTAAAAAGAATTTTTTTGGCAAGACAACGGACTGGGTCAGGGCTGTCGATAATATCGACATTGTCGCTAAAAAAGGACAAACTATCGGCGTGGTGGGGGAATCCGGATCCGGCAAGAGTACGCTGGGGCTGGGATTGCTCAGGCTTTTAAAGGCGCAGGGCGGGATTTTCTTCGAGGGACAAGATATTTCCGGATACGGGGCCGCGCAGATGCGTCCCCTGCGGGCCCGGATGCAGATCGTGTTTCAGGATCCTTACGCCTCGCTGTCTCCGCGCATGAGCGTGGGGCAGATCATCGGGGAGGGGCTGGCGGTCCATCAGCCGGGGCTCAGCCGCGCCGGGCGGGACGATCTGGTGGTGCGGGCGCTGGAGGATGTGCATATGGACCCGGCCACGCGCCACCGTTATCCGCATGAATTCTCCGGCGGGCAGCGCCAGCGGATCGCGATCGCGCGCGCGATGGTTTTAAATCCGGATTTCGTGGTGCTGGACGAGCCGACCTCGGCGCTGGATCTGTCGGTGCAGGCGGAGATCGTGGACCTTCTGCGCGAGCTGCAGGACAAGCACGAGATCGCCTACATGTTCATAAGCCATGACCTGCGCGTGGTGCGCGCGATGGCGCATGAACTGATCGTGATGCGTCACGGGCGGGTGGTGGAATCCGGGCCGGCGGCGGAAATTTTCGCGGCGCCGAAGGAGGACTACACGAAGGCCTTGCTGGAGGCGGCGTTGAATCTAAGGGCGGCGTGAGTCTGGTTAGGCGAGAGAAGATATTTCTTAAATTAAGCGACTTAGGTCGGAGTCTTGTCGAATAATTTGTTGATGTACTTTATATCATCTTCATTTCTGCCTATGTCGCCCATTCCGAATTTGAAGGGAGATCCCGGTTCTTTGCCTCTTTTGAATCGTGCGTGGGTATTTGAGGGTAAATGATCAAAAGAGTAGAGTTGATTGATCCCATCTGATTGTATACGCATCACGAGAATTCTGTCCGTTGAGTTCTTGAAAACTTCTCCCAAACCATTTGGCTCCGATTCTAACGGCTTGGCATGGAGAACGCTATAGGTGGGCTTTTTCAGTTCCGTCTCGAGTGCGGCTTCAATTGCGTCGGGATTGCCCATTTTCTGGACACTCTCAAAAAAATCTCTCACGCGACGCTCCTCTTATTTTATGGCACAAAATCGGATAAGGGGAGCATAGAATCTCATCCTATGTCAACAAATATGCGGGAGCGTCTTTTCGCATTCTGCTGTTCGTGATAGAAGCCCTCATGCGTTTTTTGTTCCTTGCTCTCTTCCTCGCGATGTCCGTCATGTTCCCCGCCCGCGCGCAGGAGGTGGAGAAGGCCGATCCGTTTCGCTCGACCGACTATCCGCTGCCGCGCTTTGTGTCGCTGGCCAAGGACGAGGTGAATGTCCGCACCGGCCCGGGGACCAAATTCCCCCTCAAGTGGAGCTTTAAGAAAAGAGAGCTCCCTGTTGAAATTATTCTCGAATATGGCCCTTGGCGAAAAATTCGTGATCGTGAAGGGCAGGTGGGATGGGTTCACGAATCAATGTTGTCCGGGCGGCGCACGGCCTTGATAGAGGGGAGTGAGCCCGTGCCACTTCATGCCCGGCAGGAAGTGGCTTCGCGTCTTCTCGCCTATCTGGAGCCGGGGGTGATCGCGGCGTTGAAGGAATGTGCGCCGGACTGGTGCCGGGTGGAATCCGCGGGCTATAAAGGCTGGATGGAGAGAAAATTCATTTGGGGCGTGTATGAAAGTGAAAATTTCGACTGAAGCTCGCGCGGCTTAAAGAAATTGCATCGGCACGATTTCGCCGTTTCCTGGTTGGTGATCTTTAAGGCGCGATTCCTCTCGTTCCCGGCGCGCGTAGTTTGTGAGTTTTTGGCGCTCTTGGGGTGTCAGCAGGGAGGTAATGGCGCTTTCGAAGGTACTGGAAAGTCCGTTGGTGTCGAGATTCTGGGTGCCTTTATGTTTCAGCTTGCCAGAGTCTGGATGTCTGATATCGACTCCCCCCTCGTAGACGGAAACCTGAAGATTTAGATCTTTGTCGGCTATGGGGGCGATTTCGATCATTCGATCCTGATAAGGCAGGGGCATGTTCGGGATCAGATAAACAAATGGATTAAGCCAGCTAAATTCACGGCGACGGATATCGACCGTGTAAGGATCGCCTTCTTCTTCGGGGGTTGCGACGTCATAGCCGATTCTGTGAATGCCCGCCCGTTTCAAGAGTCCCATCGCGTCTTTGAGTTCGGGTTTTATGACATTTGTAACGATCCGGGGGACGATATTTTCCCGGGTGTTGTCGTGTTCGCCTTGTAATAGGTCTGTAATGCTCATGGGACGCATCCTCGTATGATTGAAAGATTATGTAACCTTCAGGACTTTGTTTTGTCAATAAAAAATCCAAGGCCGTATCGTATGATGAATTTTATTGGTTATTTACTGAGGAAGGTTTTTTAGTTAGCATTGACTCTAGCGTCCTTCTGAGTCCATCTCCGATTCTTCCCCAGTCTTATCCACAACCCCGGCTTTCCGCCATGTTTGCCCTGACCAACAAGCCCGAAATGGGCGCGCGCCTGTACAAGGACCTGATTCGGATGTCCACCGATTCGGCGCGCGGCACCGACCTGATGAAGGTGATCCAGCACATCGCGGGCATCCTGGTGGAGACCTATTTCGTTTTTGAATGCGCCGATAAATCCATGGAGGCGGGCCTGCAGCAGCTTTCCGATCTGCTTGGCTGCGAGCCGCTGGAAGGGCCGCTTGGCTCGGACGCCTTGCCGCCCGCGCACATTCTGGATTTCGAGACTGAGCGGGGCCGGGCCGCCGCGCGCGTGTTTTTCGAGGAATGGATGGATTGCGAATATGAATTCCACGCGCTGTTCCTGTCGATCGTGCATAATATTTTCGCCGCGTGGGAACGCGACGGGATGCCGCGCGCGGAATCTTTCCGGCTGCTGGCTGAGTGCGTCAAAAAATGCATGGGGTTCGAGATCGCCGCGCAGGAATTATGCGATGTGCTGATCGAGCACAAGGCCCTGCGCGAGGATTGGAGTCTGGGCGACTGTATTGCCGCGCTCAGCGCCGTGGCCGGGCGTAGGCTCGCGCTCTCGCTGGCCAGCGAGATATCCCCGGTCTTCCAGCCGTATGCGCTGCCGGGCTCGCTGGATTGTGTGGTGTATGTGATGACGCAAGAGGCCGTGCGCTTGGGCGTGCCCGCGGGGAGCGACTGGCGGCTGGGACTGGCGGCGAACGACGTTCCGGTGAACGCGCCGGTGGAGCTTGTCTTTGAGATAGAGCCCTATTGCCGGAGTTTTTTCGACGCCATTGCGCTTTCCGATCAGTACGACCAGGCGGTGGCCTGCGCGAAGGCCGCGGGCCGGATGCTGGCCGTGGCGGCGGGCGGGGAGGTGCCGGAGCTGGAGCCCTCGATCGCCAAGCCGCTGGCCATGGCCGCGATCACGGAAACCTATCGCTCCGTCTGCATGGGGCAGGCGGCGGTTGGAGGGTAGGAACCCTAGGACATTTTCTCGTTATTTTAAAGACCAGGGAACGTTGTTAAGGAAATTGATAGTATAGAGGTTTCTCTCCAGTATATTATTCGAAAATTTAACGTCGGTGACACAGCCTCGGATGACCCGTCCATCGATCAGGTTTTTCTGTTCTCCATTAAGCTGGCCCGAGATGACCACTGAAACTGTGGGACTATTCTGATCCAGGTGCACTGAATCGAGGGAGGGGGGCTTTGCGCTTACGACAGAGGCGCCGCCGTTGTTGGCCGCGCTGGTAAAAGGTTCTTGGATGGTATCCCAAAGTTCTTTGGTTACATCGAAAAATCTGTTGCTCATAAATCCTCCCGTTTAATAATTTAGAATTCCGATTACACATATATTAAATTTATGTCAAGATTTTTGTGGTTAAGGGCAGGCGGCGGGGGAGATTCAAAAAACACTCGTCATCCCCGGCAAGCGACGCGCAGCGGAGCGCTGTCCGGGGATCCAGCATGACATGGGCGCAGCGAAGCTGCGCACGTTTCCTGGATCCCCGCCGTTTAAGCGCGGCTATCGCCGCGCCGCGGGGATGACGAAAGAGAATAGAAGGATAAAATCTCCTTCCTCTTGCCCCTCTTTTTCAATTCCCTTATAACTCCGGGAAAGATTTGTAAAGAGGCGCTGAGACCATGGGATTCGAACCAAAACCCTCCTATTCTTACGACGACATCATCGCATGCGGACACGGACGGCTGTTCGGGCCGGGCAACGCGCGCCTGCCCCTGCCGCCGATGCTGATGTTCGACCGGATCACGCATGTATCCTTGGACGGGGGCGAGGCGGGGAAGGGCATGATCGAGGCGGAATTCGATATCAGGCCGGATCTGTGGTTTTTCGGCTGTCATTTTGAATCGGACCCCGTGATGCCCGGATGCCTGGGGCTGGACGCGCTGTGGCAATTGCTGGGATTTTACCTGGGCTGGACGGGCGCGCCGGGGTCGGGCCGCGCGCTGGGCCTGGGGGAGCTAAAGCTGACCGGGCAGGTGTTGCCGGAGACGAAACTTGTCAAATATGTGGTGGACATCAAGCGCCTGATCAACCGCAAGCTGGTTTTGGGCGTGGGCGATGGCCGGATGTACGCTGATGGCAAGCTGATCTATGAGGCCACGGGCCTGAAAGTCGGATTGTTCGATAATCCAAGGGCGATGTGATGGATTCTACAAAGCGCGTTGTTATCACAGGCATGGGGATTGTGTCGTGCATCGGGAATTCGGTGCAGGAGGTTTTGCAATCCCTGAAGGCCGGAAAATCGGGAATTACCTTTTCGCCTGAATATGCGCAGATGGGATTCCGGTCGCAGGTCTACGGCAAGCCCCAAATCGACCTGGCGGAGAAAATCGACAAGCGCCTGTTTCGCTTCATGGGCGACGGCGCGGCCTATGCGCATCTGGCGATGGAGCAGGCGATCGCCGATTCCGGCCTGTCCGAAAACGAAATCAGCCACGAGCGCACGGGCATTGTCGTGGGCTCCGGTGGACCTTCGACCCATGCGCAGGTCGCGGCGGCGGATATCGCGCGGGAAAAGGGCCCCAAGCGCGTCGGCCCGTTCGCGGTGCCCAAATGCATGTCCTCCACCATTTCAGCCACGGCGGCCACGAATTTCAAGATCAAGGGTGTGAATTACTCTATCTCCTCGGCCTGCTCGACCTCGGCGCATTGCATCGGCAACGCGGCGGAGCAGATCATACTGGGCAAGCAGGACGTGATGTTCGCGGGCGGGGCGGAGGAACTGGACTGGACGCTTTCGGTCCTGTTCGACGCGATGGGGGCGATGTCTTCGAAATACAACGATACTCCTGAAAAAGCATCGCGCGCCTATGACCGGGACCGGGACGGGTTCGTCATCGCGGGCGGCGGTGGGATCGTCGTTCTGGAATCCCTGGAGCACGCGCGGGCGCGCGGCGCGAAAATTTATGCCGAGATTACGGGTTACGGCGCGACATCGGACGGGCACGACATGGTGGCCCCGAGCGGGGAGGGGGCTGTGCGCTGCATGAGGCAGGCGCTTTCTACCGTGAAACCCCCCGTGACCTATATCAACACGCACGGCACGAGCACGCCGGTCGGGGATATCACCGAGCTGGGCGCGATCCGGGAAGTCTTTGGGGCCGGGGATGTTCCGCATATTGGTTCCACGAAATCCATGACCGGGCATTCGCTGGGCGCAACGGGCGCGCAGGAAGCGATTTACAGTCTTCTCATGCTGAACAATGATTTCGTGGCGCCCAGCATCAACATCGAGAATCTGGACGAAGGCGCGGCCGGTTTGCCCATCGCGCGCGCGCGTGTGGACGGGGTGAAACACCAGACGGTGATCTCCAACTCCTTCGGCTTCGGGGGTACGAACTGCACGCTGGCGATGAGCCGGTTTGAGGAGTGACGGTATGACCATCACCTATGAGGATTTTCTGAAGGTGGATATCCGCGTGGGGACCGTGACGGATGTTCAGGATTTTCCGGAGGCGCGCAAGCCCGCCTGGAAGCTGGTCATAGATTTCGGCGATGAGATCGGTGTGAAGAGAACCTCCGCGCAGATCACGGATCATTATGCGAAGGGGGATTTGCTGGGCCGTCAGGTGGCCGCCGTGGTAAATTTCCCGCCCCGGCAGATCGGAAAATTCATGTCGGAAGTTTTGACTCTTGGGTTTTCGGATGAGCAGGGAAAGATCGTTTTGATCGCTCCTGATCGTCCGGTCCCCAATGGTCAGAGGCTGCATTAGAGCGGATGGAAAATATATTATGCAGATTATGAACGGAAAACGCGGGCTGGTGATGGGTGTGGCGAACGACCACTCCATCGCGTGGGGCATGGCCAAGGCACTGCACACGCACGGGGCGCAGATGGCTTTTACCTATCAGGGCGAGGCGTTCGGAAAGCGCGTGAAGCCGCTGGCCGAGAGCATCGGGGCGGAAATTCTCGTCGATTGCGATGTGCAAAAAGAGGCCGATCTCGACCGTCTGTTCGATACGCTGAAGAAGGAGTGGGGCGGGCTGGATTTCATCATCCACGCGATCGCGTATTCCAACAAGGACGAGCTGCAGGGGCGGTATGTGGACACGTCTCTGGAGAATTTCCTCCAGACCATGCATATTTCCTGTTATTCCTTCACCTCCATCATGCGCCGGGCGAAGGATTTGATGCAGCCGGGCGGGTCGGCGGTGACGCTGAGCTATTACGGGGCCGAAAAGGTCATGCCCAACTACAATGTCATGGGCGTGGCCAAGGCGGCTTTGGAGGCCTCCGTTCGCTATCTTGCGGCGGATCTTGGGCCGGAGGGTATCCGGGTCAATGCGATTTCCGCGGGGCCGATGCGCACGCTGGCCGGGGCGGTGATTGGTGGGGCCAGAAAAACATTTAAATATAATGTTTTGACGTCGCCTCTTCGCAGAACGGTT
>JAIOYC010000060.1 GCA_021741325.1 Alphaproteobacteria bacterium | reverse complement strand
CGCGGGATGATGCCCTGGATCGGCAAGAACAAGCTGGTGGACAAGGCGCGCAATTAGAGAGCGTGCCACCCGGAACGATACGTCATCACACGCCTTGTGCGTGTGATCCTTGGATTGCACGGACAAGCCGTGCAATGACGGTTTCTAAAATCGTCTGGTTTTTATGTTCTAGAGCGTGCCCCAGGGTTCGCGCTTTCATCGAAATTTAATCACTTGGTTTTAAAGTGGTAGGTGACGGGAATTTTGCGCCCGGTTACACCCTTTTGAAGATCGAAGCCGATGCCCAATCCCCGGATCTATAATTTCACGCCGGAAGTTAGCCCCCTGCCGGATCTGGTTCAGATCGACGGGTTTTTTACGCGGGTTTTGCTGGGCGGGAATCAGGGTTATGAAGTGACGAAGTTTTCTCCAGGGGAAGATGGAATGCCCCGAATCGTCTCGCTTGAAAGCCTGCCTGAGCTGTTCAGTTTCTATCAGGAAATGAACAAGGCTTTTGCCGAGGCCGCGGAGGGAAGCGGGACCATGCTGATGAACGGGAAAAAGGGCTTCCTGCGTCCGGTGATCATCAACGGATCGGAAGTGACGCCCGAGAATTACAGGAATTTTGAGCATTATATCCAGGACGCGAACACGGAATATAACCGGCTCCTGGAAATTCAGAAGAAGGATCTTTCTCCCGAACGGTACGAGGAGTACAAGCGATCCCTTAAAGAATATGATTACAATACCCTCCTGAGCGGGGAAGACCGGGGATTTGTCCCCGCGCCGGAAGAAAAGCCGGCGGATTCGCTCTGCTATTCCGCGCCCGCCAGCGCTTTAAGGCCGTAAAGGCGCGGAACGAGGGAAATTAGACCCTCACCCACTCAGCCAAAACGCCCCGATTGCATCCGGGGCGGGCCTCGTTTCCCTCTCCCTCAGGGAGAGGGGTAAATTTAATTCTTCCTTGGCTTTCCGCCCTTTTTCAGATCGCGCAGGCGGCGCTCGCGGGCCAGTTCGTTTTCAATCTGGCTGAGATCCTGCGCCAGCGCCTCGTCGACGGTGCCGCCCTTCATGATCCCGCCCTCGGGCACGAGGCCGAGCTTCTGGGCAATGTACTGATAGCCTTCCACCAGATCGCCCAGATCGAAGCGGAAGCGGTCCTTGTCCAGCTTCTCGCCGGTGGTGGCGTCCCACAGGCGGCAATTGTCCGGGGAAATCTCGTCGGCCAGCACGATATACAGCTCCCCGTGCTCGCCCCACAGGCGGCCGAATTCCAGTTTGAAATCCACCAGCTTCAGGCCGATCCCCGAGAACATGCCCGTCAGGTAGTCGTTCACCCGCCAGGCCATGGACACCATCTCGTCCAGCTCGTAGGGGTCCGCCCAGCCGAAGGTGAAGATGTGCTCCTCGCTGACCATCGGGTCGCCCAGCGCGTCGTTTTTAAAGTAATATTCCACCAGGGGGCGCCCCAGAACCGCGCCCTCAGGCAGGCCGAGGCGCTTGCAGAGCGAGCCCGCCGCGATGTTGCGCACGACGACTTCGAGCGGGACGATCTCGACCTTGCGCACCAGTTGCTCGCGCATGTTGATGGAGCGGATGAAATGCGTGGGGATGCCCATCGCTTCCAGCTTCGTCATCAGGTGCGCGGAAATGCGGTTGTTGAGGACGCCCTTGCCCGCGATCACGGCCTTTTTCTGGGCGTTGAAGGCGGTCGCGTCGTCCTTGAAATACTGGATGACCGTGCCGGGTTCTGTGCCTTCATAAATGATTTTGGCTTTGCCCTCGTAGATTTTCTTGCGACGTGACATCCCGTTTCCCGTTTTTCTCATGAGCATGACCTGCTCCGTATAGCATTGCGCGGGGCGCAATTACAATTATAATGAGGTTTCCTTACAAATAGAGAGAAAGAGACATCATGACGACGTTCGACAATCGTGAAAAAGCCCATGAGAATAAATTCGCCCATGATGAGAAGCTCAGCTTTGAGATGGAGGCCCGTGCCTGCAAGCTTTTTGGCCTCTGGGCGGCGGAGCAGATCGGCCTGACGGGCGAGGAGGCCAAGGCCTATGCGATGAGCGTCGTAGAATCCAATCTGGACGAGCCCGGTTTCGACGATGTGTTGCGCAAGGTGCACGCGGATTTTCAGGAGCGCGGCCTGGATATCAGCGGGGCGGTCATGCACGCTGAGCTGGACAAGGCTCTCCAGACCGCAAAGGCGCAGGGGACGGGGGGATAGATTCATACCTCTCCCCCATGGGAGAGGGAAGAATAAAAAAACAGGGCCCCGGTTTACCGGAGCCCTGCTGTTCTTTTTGATCGGTCGTTTTTTATAGCGTTTCTTGGTGGCGTCCCTGTTAAACTCGCCTTTCGAATTTTTCTACACCCGCTATCTTTACGAACCGTCTTTTTATAATGAGTTACTTTCCAGATACTATAGTTCCGTAGCGGAGATCAAGAAAGAATCGAAAAAAATTATAATTAACTGTCGTTGTGCGCATAATAAACGCATTTTTGTACTAAAACGTCCCGAATCCGGACTCGCCTATGCCCTCTTCCCCGAATATCGACCCGTGCGGCGCGCTGGTCCGGGCGCATGACCCGGACCGTTTCCTGCTATCCCTGTTCGCCCCGCCCGAAAGCCGCCCGGATCTCTGGGCGCTTTTTGCTTTTAATCACGAGATCGGAAAAACCCGCGAAGTCGTGAACGAAACCCGGCTGGGCCTGATCCGTCTCCAATGGTGGCGGGAGGCCGTGGGGGCGCTCTATGAGGGTGGAGCCGTCCCGGCGCATGAGATCCTGCAGGCGCTCGACCGAACTATTCGGGCGCGGGGCCTTCCCCGGGAGGCTTTTGAGTCCCTGATTTACGCGCGGGAATTCGACCTGGAGGATGTCTTGCCCTCCACGCTGGAGGGTACCCTGCGCTATGCCGAGATGACCTCTGCGCCGCTGATGAGTCTGGCGGTGCGCGCCACGGGCGTGGATCCGGAAGGCGAGCCTGTGCGGGAGGTCGCCGTGAATTACGCTCTGGCCGGGCTTTTACGCGCGGTCCCCTTTCACGCGCGTCAGCGCCGGTGCTTCCTGCCGGAAAATCTTCTGCGGCGGGAAGGCGTGGACTTATCGGAACTTTACGGGGGGAGGCCCGCCGGGGGGCTGGCCCGCGTGGTGGAGGGCGTGGCCGGTTGTTTCCAGCCCGCCTTAAAGCCGCGCAGCCCGTTTTTGAAGGCCGCGCAGGCGTTGTCTGCCTTGTATATGCGTCAGATCGCGGGGGAGAAATTCGACGTTTTTTCCCCGGGAATGAGGCGTCCGCCGGCCTTCAGGGAGCTGCGGGTGGCCACCGCCGTTTATTTTCTATAATTTTATATTGTAAAGCGTTTGGTAAGAATGCTAGTGTAGGATTGGGAGTGGATAAGGAGAAAAATCCTTCCTTTCCTTAAGGGTTTAGAAAGATTTAGAGGTGCGTGATGACTGATTCGACACAAGGCATAGGGCCCTCGATCCGGGGAATTTCTCCGGCGGAACGGACGCCAGGCGTCTCCAAATCCGCCGATAAAAGCAAGGCGGAAGCCGAGCGCGCCGCGCCGCAGGATGAGGTCAGTCTTTCTCCCGAGGCGCTGAGCCTCGCGCAGGTGCGCCAGGCGGTCGATCAGACCCGGGCGGCCCTGGAGAAGGATGACGCCTTGACTCTGGGCCTTGACCGGAAATTCCTCAACCAGAAGGCGTGATCTCTAATTCCCTTGTTTTTTGCGGCTTTGGGGGGCTAGGATGGATTTCCGGCCTGTCAGGATCACCATGCCCCTTTTTGAATGCAACAACTGCCAGTGCAAAGCCATTGAGAATACGGGTCATACCAATTTCTGGATGAACAAAGCCAAACAGCAACCTGTGTTTTGTTCGGCTTGTGAAGGTATTTATAAGGACACCGCCGATGATCTCAAGCCCGCGCTTCTTGCCGAAGGCTTTTCGCCTGACCTTGCCAAATGGCATGGAAAATTTCCCAAACAAACGGCTTCTGAGGGAGGGTGCATAGTGGATAAATTGGGCTATGCGCATGAAAAACCTCTTCCAAAAAAGCCCCGCTCTTCCCGGGGCGCGTCCGGCCTGACATTATGAGCGCGATGACCCCCGCCGACATTCTCGAGTATATCCGCGCCGCCGCTGAACCCGTCAGCAAGCGCGACCTTGCCGGCGCGTTCAGGCTCAAGGACGGCGCGCGCATCGCGCTGAAAAAGATCCTGCGGCAACTGGAAGAAGACGGCCAAATCGTCAAAACCGGAGGCGGCTATACGATCCCCGAGGGCCTGCCGGGCGTAACGGTCATTGAAGTCACGGAGATCGACATCGACGGCGATCTTCTGGCGCGCCCCGTGGAATGGAATGCCGCGACGCAGGGCCCGCCGCCGCGCATCGAGATCATGCCCGAGAACAAGGGTCATCCGTCCCTCAAGCCCGGCGACCGTATTCTGGCGCGCCTCGCCCGGGTGGAGCCGGATCTGTATGAAGCCCGTACGATCAAGCGCCTGGACATCGAGGAAGGGCGCGTGGCGGGCCTGCTGCGCATTCATAAAAACGGGGCGGTTTTGCGTCCCGCCAATAAAAAGGCGAAGCTTGACTATGACGTCCTCCCCGGCGAGCTGAACGGCGCCAAGGACGGGGATGTGGTCGTGGGAGAAATCCAGCCCGCGCGCGGGATCAAGCGCAAGAGCGTGCGTATCCTTGAGATTTTGGGCCGGGGCGACGATCCGCGCGCCATCAGCCTCATCAGCCTCAGCGAATCCGGCCTGCGGGAAGATTTCCCGGCGGCGGCGCTCGCGGACGCCAAAAACCTCAAGGTGCCTTCGCCCGAGGGGCGCGAGGATCTGCGGGGCATCAATTTGATCACCATCGACGGCGCGGACGCGCGGGATTTCGACGACGCCGTGTTTGCCGAAAAGACGCCTGAGGGGTTCCATCTGATCGTGGCGATCGCGGACGTGGCCCATTACGTGCGCCCCGGTTCGGCCCTGGATGCGGAGGCGCAGCGGCGCGGGAATTCCACCTATTTCCCCGACCGCGTGGTGCCCATGCTGCCCGAGGCGCTCTCGAACGATTTATGCTCCCTGCGTCCTCATGAGGACCGCGCCTCTCTGGCGGTGCATATGTGGATCGACGGCGACGGGGTTCTTCAGAGGTATAAATTCGTCCGCGCGCTGATCAATTCAAAAGCCCGCACCACCTATGAACAGGTGCAACATGTGTATGACACGGCCCCGTCCGGGGGTCAGGACCTCGCGCTGTATAAAATCATAGCGCCCCTCTATGAGGCCTTCGCGGTGCTGGACAAGGCCCGGCGGAAACGCGGCGCGCTGGAGCTGGACCTGCCGGAGCGGCAAGTGGTTCTGGACGAAAAAGGAAACATGACGGGCATAACCCAGCGGTTGCGCCTTGATTCCCACAAGCTGATCGAAGAATTCATGATTCTGGCCAATGTGGCCGCCGCGCAGGCTCTCGAAGCCCGCAAAAGCCCCTGTGTGTACCGCGTCCATGAGCGCCCTTCGTTTGCAAAACTGGAGAGCGCCCGCGAATTCATCGAAAGTTTTGGCCTCTCCCTGCCCAAGGGGCAGGTGGTCAATCCCGCGCAAATCAATCAGATTCTCCTTCAGGCCGCGAGCCTGCCTTACTCCCATCTCATCAGCCAGGTGATCCTGCGCACGCAGGCCCAGGCGCGGTACAGCCCGGACAATCAGGGGCATTTCGGGCTGGCCTTGCCGAAATACGCGCATTTCACCTCTCCGATCCGGCGTTATGCGGATCTTCTGGTCCATCGCTCCCTGATCGCGGCTTGCGGGCTGGGGCCGGGCGGAATCGCGCCGGAGGAAATCGCTCGGCTTTCGGAGATCTGCGACAATATTTCCGCCACCGAGCGCACCTCGATGGAGGCCGAGCGCAGCGCCATCGACCGCTTCACCGCCGCGTTCCTCAGCGAGCGTATCGGCGCGCGCTTCGCCGGGCGCATCACAGGGGTCACGCGGTTCGGGCTGTTTGTGGAGCTGGCCGAGAGCGGCGCGGACGGTCTGGTTCCCATGCGCACGCTTCCGGCCGATTTCTACATTCATGACGAAGCCGCGCATGCCCTGATCGGACGGCGTTCGGGGCGGGTGTTTCGCCTGGGTGCGTCGGTGACGGTGACCCTTATGGAGGCGGACGGGCTGACGGGCAGCACGCTTTTGGAGCTGTTCGGCCATGAAAACGGCGCGGATATTCCCGGCATGGAGCTCAAACCGTCCCGCCGGCCGGGTGGGGGTGCGCCTAAAAAAGGAAAACCCGGCAAGCCCCGGACGCCTGTTTCCCGGCATAAAAATAAAAAGCGCGGCAAGCCGAAAAGCCGCTGAAAAACCCGTTTCTTTCCTTTAATGTGATCGAGATGTTCACAACCCCGTCCTTCTGGTACAGGCCGCCCGGTTCGCCCTCTCCGGCGGCGGAGAGGCTCCTGGCGCCGTTCTCCCGGCTCTATGCGCTGGGGCGCAGGGCTCATGCGGGATTGATCCGCGCGAAGAAATCTCCCGTGCCGGTGATCTGCATCGGCAATATCGTCGCGGGCGGCAGCGGCAAGACACCCGCTGCCCTGGCGCTTTTGGAGATCATCCGCAAGGCCGCGCCTGCCGCCCGTCCGTTCTTTCTCACGCGCGGTTATGGCGGGGGCCTGAAAGGTCCGCTCCGCGTGGACCCTGCCCATAATTTCCGGGATGTCGGCGACGAGGCGCTTCTTCTGGCGGCTTTGGCCCCGACGATCGTCTCCGCCGACCGGGTTCAGGGCGCGCTGCAGGCCGCGGCCGAGGGCGCGGACCTGATCGTGATGGATGACGGCCTGCAAAATCCCGCTTTGCGCAAAAATCTGCGGATCGTCGTGGTCGATGGCCGCACGGGTTTTGGGAACGGGCGGCTTCTGCCCGCCGGGCCGCTGCGTGAGCCCCTGGCCGAGGGATTGGGGCGGGCGGATGCCTTCATCCTGATTGGCGAGGATCTTCGGGGGGCGAGGGCGCTTTTGCCCTGGGGTGTTCCCGTTTTCCAGGCAGATCTGCGCCCGGCGGGGGCGGATCTCCCGGTTCAAAATACCCGCTATCTGGCTTTTTGCGGTTTAGGCGTGCCGGATAAATTCTTCACGTTTCTGCGGAGCCTGGGATATGAGCTGGCGGGCACGCGGGCTTTTCCGGATCATCATCCCTATGCGGAGACGGATATGGAAGCGCTGGAGCAGGAGGCCCGTTCTTTGGGTGCTCGTTTGGTGACCACGCAGAAAGATTTCGTTCGCCTGCCCCGGAAAACCGTGCCGCCCGTTCAGATTCTTCCGGTCCGGCTGGTCTTCCAGGAGGAAGAGGCGCTGGCCGGCTTTTTAAAAGAAGCCGGATTGTATCAATAACCAGGAAGACGGAAAATGACGGATACACGCAATATCGCGATCATCGGGGCCGGAGTCGTGGGGTTGTGCGCGGCGCGGGCGCTGGCGCACGACGGTCATGCGGTGACGATTTACGATCCGGCGGGGTTTCCCGCCCAAAATGCCAGCGCCATGGCGGGCGGGATGCTGGCGCCTTACGCCGAGATCGAGCATATGGACGGGGCCTGGACCGAAGCGGGCCTGCGTGGGATCGCGCTGTGGGAAGAAATGGCGGGCGATATTCCCGGGCCCCTGGGTTTTGTCCGCAAGGGCAGTCTTCTGATCGCCCATCCGGAAGACGCGCATATGCTGGAGCGCTTCCGGGCTCATCTGCCGGGCGGTGAAAAATCCTGGGACTATATAAATCCGTCCCGTATCGAAAAAGACATTCCGGCTCTGTTTCGAAACGCACTGTATCTATCCGAGGAGGCTCATATAGAGCCGGGCAAGGCCATGGATTTCCTGTGCGCGTCCCTGCGCGGCCAGGTGGACATGATCCCCGAAGCCGCCATGCCGGGGGAATTGACGGGCCGTTTCGATTTTGTTGTCGATAGCCGGGGATATGCCGCCGCCGCGGATGATCCCGCCCTGCGCGGCGTGAAGGGAGAGATTTTGCTGGTGCGCAATCCGGAATTTTCCCTCTCCCGTCCGGTGCGCCTCATGCACCCGCGCTATCCGCTTTACATCGTTCCGCGCGACGACCATATATTCATGATCGGCGCGACGAATATCGAGAGCGCAGGCGGAACGCAGGTCAGCCTGCGCTCCGCAATGGAGCTGATGAGCGCGCTCTACAGTCTTCATTCCTCTTTCGGGGAAGCTGAAATTGTGGACATCCGGGCTGGAATCCGCCCCGCCTATCCGGATAATCTTCCCCGGATCGGGCTTGAGGGAACAATTATCCGCTGCAACGGTCTGTTTCGTCACGGCTGGTTGCTCGCCCCCGTCATGGCGGAAATCGTGGCGGATCATGTGGCCGGGCAGGAGAATCGTTTTACATCGCTGTTTACAGGAGAATCCCATGAAAGTGACCGTCAACGGCACAGTCTATAAATTCGGCGCGCCCCTGAATCTCTACGACGTTCTGGAGCAGCAGGGATTCATCGAAATGATGATCGCGGTGGCCCGAAACGGAACCTTCGTGCCCCGCGAGGGCTACCGGGATATAGCGCTGCAGGAGGGAGACGAGATCGAGATCGTCGCGCCCATGCAGGGAGGCTGAGTTTTTTATTGACATACAAAATTTGAAGCATATTCTCCTCTCATGTATATGACCAAATGGGAAGAAATGAACACTTTTGCTTCCACTGTCTCAAGATATGGAGAAGACGGACAATATGGCGGGCGTATATGCGGTCCTTTCAAGGTAAGCGATGAGGGGGTTGGTCAGGCCCTCCTGCAAGGTCCCGGCTTCTCGATACAGTATAATATCCTGGGAAATTATAGATTTTTGGACGGGGACTGGGAAACGTTTCAAAAACATCTCACCCCCAAGGGTCCGCCTTCTCCCCCTGGGCTTTGATGGGCGATCACTGTTTTCCCTCATCCTCTGTTTTTAATTGAGCGTTCCGGGCGTTTCCCGTAGATAGTGAGGGTTATGAGCGACCGGCCTTTGAGCATCGACGGCATTGCCCTGGCCTCCCGCCTGTTTCTGGGGACGGCGCAATATCCTTCTCCCGATACGCTTCGCCGCACCGTCGAGGCCACCCGGCCCGGTCTCCTGACCGTTTCGCTGCGCCGGGAGAGCGCCGCCGGGCAGGGCCAGAAATTCTGGGAGATCGTCCGGGGCCTGGGCGTTCCCGTCCTGCCCAACACGGCGGGTTGTCACAGCGTGGCCGAAGCGGTGACGACCGCTGAAATGGCGCGCGAGATTTTTGAAACGGCCTGGATCAAGCTGGAAGTGATCGGGGACGATTACACGCTTCAGCCCGAACCGTTCTTCCTTCTGGAGGCGTCGGAAATTCTGATGGGGAAAGGGTTCAAGGTCTTCCCTTATATGACGGAGGATCTGGTGCTGGCGCAAAGGCTGGTGGCGCTGGGGATTGATATCCTGATGCCATGGGGCGCGCCTATCGGTTCGGGCCGCGGCCTGAACAATCCCTACGGGCTCAAGATGCTGCGGGAGCGTTTTCCCGATAAAACGCTGGTGGTGGACGCGGGACTCGGCGCTCCCTCCCACGCGGCGCAGGCGATGGAGATGGGATACGACGCGGTGCTTCTGAATACGGCGGTGGCCCGGTCGGGCGATCCGGTCGTCATGGCCGGGGCGTTTGCGGCGGCCGTTCAGGCGGGCCGGGCGGCGTACCGGGCCGGGATTATCGCGCCGCAGGAGAGCGCCGCGCCCTCAACCCCCCTTATCGGACGCCCTTTCTGGCATCAGGACAGAAACGGGTAATTTTTCGATTTTATCCCTTACACCTATGTTTGTGAGAACCCGTACATGCTTTTCACCACAAAGGCACAAAGGACACGAAGAATCACAAAGAAAAAAGAAAAAATTGTAACGAAGATCCGAAGCTTGGAAGTTTTATAATCATGTCTTCGTTTCTTCGAAGCTTCGTTACAAATCTTTCTTTGAGTAACTTTTTCCTTTAGGCGATGGCCCGGCCCGCGGCGGAGGACAAGAAACGATAGAGCTTGCCCAGATCGCCCGAGGCAATCGTGGATTCCAGCAGCAAGGAGGGATCGCTGCGCCCGGCCTGCGCGCACAGATCCTCGAACTGGTCCAGAAACCGCAGGGCATAGGTCCTGAATTCCGGATTCCGCGTGAATTGTTCCTGCGCGCGCTTCAGGGACACGCCGCCGATCAGCTCTGCCAGCCTGCCCGTGAAGGCGGACACGTCGCCTTTCTGGAACTGCTTCCAGGCTTTTTGGGAGACTCCGCCCTCGATGGCGCGATCCAGATCGACCGACAGGGAATGGAGACTCTCGATCATGAATTTAGCACTTTCCATGAAGGCCTGACGGCGGCGGCCCGTTGCGGCGTTGTCCAGTTCGTCGGCGGCTTCCAGCGCGTCGCGGGAGGCCCGGGCCAGCGTTTCTGAATGGCGTGCGAAGCTGAGGGCGGATTCACGCGCGGCTTCCAGGGAGGCCGTGGAAACGCTGAGCAGGCGTTCGGATTCCAGGCCCATTTTCTCCTGCGCGCGCTCCACCTTAACGGTGGCCGCCGCGGCTGTTTTTCCGATAGTCTCCATATGCCCGC
>JAIOYC010000059.1 GCA_021741325.1 Alphaproteobacteria bacterium | reverse complement strand
AACCTGGAGCGGGAGATCGGGAACCTGTGCCGAAAAACCCTGAAGGATATTCTGATGAAGGGGCGCGGCAAGATCGCGGTCACCCCTCGCAATCTGGGTAAGTACGCCGGTGTCCGGAAATACCGCTTCGGCGAGATCGAGGATCTTAACCGCATCGGCGTGGTAAACGGCCTGGCCTATACGGAGGTGGGCGGCGACCTGCTCTCGATCGAGGCTGTGACCATGCCCGGCAAGGATGGCAAGGTGAGCACCACCGGGAACATCAAGGAGGTCATGAAGGAATCCGTGACCGTGGCCGAGATGCTTGTGAAGTCCCGCGCGGCGCAATACGGAATCGATTATGAAGCGCTGCAGAAGAAGCAGGTCCACGTCCACGTGCCCGAGGGCGCCACGCCCAAGGACGGCCCCTCTGCGGGGGCAGCCATGGTGACGGCCATTCTGTCGGCCTTGACCCAGATTGAAATCCGCAACGACATCGCCATGACGGGCGAGGTCAATCTGCGCGGTAACGTGACGGCGATCGGCGGCCTGAAGGAAAAACTCCTGGCCGCGCTGCGGGGCGGAATCAAGAAAGTTCTGATTCCGGATGAGAACGCCAAGGACCTGGAAGACATTCCTAAAAATGTCCTGCGGGAGCTGGAAATCGTTCCCGTGCGAACCATCGACGAGGTTCTTCTGCACGCGCTGGTGCGCCTTCCGGAGCCGATTGTGAGTGATTCCGACAAAAAAACACCTGAAATCCCCTCTGAATCGGCGGAAAATAAGGCCGGAGGCGTGATTCATCATTGACAGGCATTTTTAAAAGGCCGTAAATGAATCGCGTAAGCATGAGGAACTCCCCGGAATACAGGGCCTCCCAGTGCTTTCCGGCCGTTAAAAACGCGGTCGTTCTTTCAACCGTTCAACCTTGAAAAGGGGGTTCTTATGAACAAGCAAGACCTTATTTCCAAAGTCGCGTCCAATGCTGACATCTCCAAGGCGAAAGCCGCCGAGGCCGTCGATGCGGTGTTCGAGACAATCAAGCAAACTCTGAAAAATGGCGATGATGCCCGTTTCGTTGGTTTCGGTACATTCTCCGTTGCCAAGCGCGCCGCCACGACAGGCCGCAACCCACGCACAGGCGAAGCCATCAAGATCCCAGCCTCCAAGCAGCCAAAGTTCAAGGCCGGCAAAGAGCTGAAAGACGCCGTTAACAACCGTAAGTAATTTTTCTGCGGATTTTCGGCCCTGCGCGGTTCGCCGCCGGGGCCGAAATTTTTTTGGTGATGAAAGCCGCTAAAAAGCGGTTTGGCTCAGAAAGTCCTTGAAATGAGCCGGAGTTTCTGTTTTTTCTATTCCAACTTCAAAAAGCGCGGTTAGCTCAGCGGTAGAGCAATTCGTTTACACCGAATGGGTCGGGGGTTCGATCCCCTCACCGCGCACCATTTTCATTCATCCTTCGGGTTCAATACCCCGCCTTTGGAACGTCATTGCGAGGAGGCTTTATTTAGGCCGACGAAGCAATCCAACCATCGAGTGCTTTCCCCGCCCCCTCCAGTGCTTTCCCGCGAAAGCGGGGATCTTCCTATTTATTCCAAGGCCCCGCGCTCTCCTTGGTGTAGCGGCCTGCATCTTGACATTATAGGAATTATATCCTATAATACCCTTTCGACTGATGAAAACGAAAGGAAAAGCGCCATGCCCTGCCGCGAACGAAGTGAAAGAAAATGCTGAAAAATCAAAGGGGCTCCCCCACCCCTCCCGAAATTTTGGCGAAGGAACTGAATGAGCGCACGCCCCGGACCCGGTTCTTCTGCGGATTATTCTCCCGGCCCGATCATGTCCTCGGGACGGACCCACTCATCGAACTGCGATTCCGTCAGAAGGCCCAGCGCCACCGCGGCCTCTTTCAGCGTCGTACCCTCCGCATGGGCCTTCTTCGCGATTTTCGCGGCGTTGTCATAGCCTATATGGGGATTCAGGGCTGTCACCAGCATCAGGGAATTTTCCATCAGCTCGGTGATGCGTGCCGTGTTCGGCTCGATCCCCACGACGCATTTATCCGTGAAGCTCCGCGCGCTGTCGGCCAGCAGGCGGATGGATTGCAGCACGTTGTAGATAATGACAGGCTTGAAAACATTGAGCTCGAAATGCCCGTTGGAGCCCGCGATCGTCACCGTCATATGGTTGCCCATCACCTGCGTGCAGACCATGGTCAAGGCCTCGCATTGCGTCGGGTTGACCTTGCCGGGCATGATGGAGGAGCCGGGCTCGTTCTCGGGCAGGAGGATTTCCCCGATGCCGCTGCGCGGGCCCGATCCCATCAGGCGGATGTCGTTGGCAATCTTCATCAGGCTGACTGCCAGCGTGTTCAGGCTGCCCGAGGCCTCGACCAGCGCGTCGTGCGCGGCCAGCGCCTCGAACTTGTTGGGCGCGGTGATGAAGGGCAGGGCGGTGATCTCGGACACTTTTTCCGCGAAGGTCTCGGCAAAGCCGATCTTGGCGTTCAGGCCCGTGCCGACCGCCGTACCGCCCTGCGCCAATTCGTACAGACGCGGTAGCGCGGTTTTGATTCGCTCAATGCCGTATTCGATCTGTTTCGCGTAGCCGGAAAATTCCTGCCCCAGCGTCAGGGGCGTGGCGTCCTGCAAATGTGTACGGCCGTTTTTGACAATCCCGGCGAACGCCTCCGCCTTTGCGTGAAGCGCCTTGTGGAGATGCTCCAGCGCGGGGATGAGCGCGTGGGCGATTTCCTCCACCGCGGCTATATGCATGGCGGTGGGAAAGGAATCGTTCGAGGATTGTCCCCGGTTCACATGGTCGTTGGGATGAACCGGCTTTTTGCTGCCGATCTCGCCGCCCAGAATCTCGATGGCGCGGTTGGAAATGACCTCATTCGCGTTCATGTTGGTCTGTGTGCCTGATCCCGTCTGCCACACGACCAGCGGAAAATGACCCGCCAGTGACCCGCCCATGACTTCGCCGGCGGCCTGGACGATGGCCTCGCCGAGTTTTTTGTCCAGCTCGCCCAGAGCGATATTCGCCAGTGCGGCGGCTTTTTTCTGAATTCCCAGCGCGCGGATCAGGGGGACGGGCATGGTCTCCCCGCCGATGTCGAAATTCTGCAGGGAACGCTGCGTCTGCGCCCCCCAGTATTTATCCGACGGCACCGTGATGGGCCCGAAGGAATCGGTTTCAGTGCGGGTGGTTTGGGCAGGGAGTGTTTGTGCGGTTTTCATGAAGGAGTTCCTGATGGGTTGGAAAGTATTAAAGCTGTTACATTAAAATCGTCACATGCCCCATTTTACGGCCCGGGCGGGGGTTAGACTTGCCGTAGTCATGGATAAACACATTTTCGCGCCCTTTATAATCCTCCAAACGCGTGATGTCATCCCCGATCAGGTTGATCATCTCCGCAGGACGGTGCTGGCCGGGGCGAAGAACTGGCAGGCCGCAGACCGCGCGCACATGATTTTCAAATTGCGACACCGCGCAGGCCTCGATGCTCCAATGCCCCGAATTGTGGGGGCGGGGGGCGATTTCATTGGCAAGGATGATACCCTCCTGCATCACGAACAATTCCAGCGCGAGAACCCCCCGTAAATTGATCTGTTCGGCCAGCGTGAAGGTCATTTCCACCGCCTTCTTTGTAACCTGCGGCAGCAAGGGGGCGGGGAAAACAGATTTGTGTAAAATTCCGTCGCGATGCTCATTCAGAACAGGTCCGTAGATTTCGATCTGTCCCTCATGATCCCGGGCGGCGATCACGGAAATCTCAGAGGTGAAATCCACCATCTCCTCAAGGATCAGGGGAGAGCCCCCCAGCAGGCTATAGACGGAATCCGGATTGTCCTTTTTCAGGTTGAATCGTGCCTGTCCCTTGCCGTCATAGCCCAGGCGCGTTGTTTTTAAAATTGCGTCCTCCTGGTTCCAGTCTTTGAGAATATTGGGGATATCTTCTGGCTTGTCCACAGGCCACCAGCGCGCTGTAGGAATGCCGATACTGTTGAGAAATGATTTTTCCCTGACCCGGTCCTGCGAGATTTTCAGAAGATTTTCGTCCGGATAAACTGGTTTAAGAGCCTTTAAGAACCCTACTGTTTTTAAAGGTATATTTTCGAATTCATAAGAAATTATATCAACGATTTCCGCAAATCGTAAAAGCGCGTCTTGATCCTCATACGCGCCGACTATGGTGTGATCGGCGACCTGCGCGGCGGGAGAATTATCCTCAGGTGTATAGATCACCGTCCTGATTCCGAGTTTTTGCGCAGCTTGGACGCTCATGCGTCCAAGCTGTCCGCCGCCGAGAATTCCCAATGTCATGTCCACGACTTATTTCTCCTTAATTGATCAGGGTAAGAGCTTTGGTGCGTCTTTGTGCCCGAGGCGTGTAAAAAACAATCTCCGACGAAGCGGGCAGGGTGGTCCACAGGCCGTTTTCGATTTCCTGTGTGAGAGCCTCCCCCTCCCACAGGCGGAATCCCATCACGATCAGGAAAGCGGCCCGGGGTTTCAGGGTGATCCGTCCGGGCCGGTTTTCATCGGTGAGAATCGCTGGCGGCTTTCCATCTATCCGCACGTAATTGTAGGAGAGAAAGGAGAGATTGTCATTGACCCGATAAGAGTCGGGGGTGGCCGAGGCGGTGTCATGCAGTACCAAAAGACCGTTATCCATACGCTCCGGGCCGCCCAGAAGAACGATTTTTTCGGAATCCGGCCGGGAATCTTCGAAAGAAAGGCTTTGCTCAAAGGCCTTGTACCCGATCTCGGGATGGGCCCTGGTCAGGTCGACCGCCAGTGCGCCCTCCGGGCCGCAATGGAAGAGGAACCAGAGTCCCGGTTCCTGCGTTTCATCGCGGCACAGCAGCAGCGTGCCCGCCATATGAGTCTCGGTATGCATGGATTTACAGGGACTTTCGAAAACTTTCTTGGGTGGCGTTATTCAGCATGTCTTGCTGGAGGGTAAAAATTTCCATTAAAACGGCTACCCGCTCAGTCCGCGCGGATTTTTTCATGGCCGGATCATCCGCAAAAGCATGCTTCAGTACATTGTATGAGTGCTCCAGCTCAAAAAGTCTCTCTTGAGGTGTGCCTTTGTGCATGGCGCTATCCTGATCCTTAATTCTGTTCGCCTTAAAAAATCTTGCCATATTGCCGAAAGATCTTCAAGGGGCAAAGAATAATTCTTGTGGAGAAAGGCGCGCCTTGTCCTGGCAACACCCGCATGTTTAATTTCCCGCTCGCGTGATAGCATGAGAGTTGATTCTCAATCTATTTTTCTTTTGAAGCGTTATGTCCCGAATAATCTTACCCTTTTTGTTCGCGCTCTTAATTTTGTTTCCCTGCTCGCCTTCGCAGGTGCAGGCCGCGCTGCCGGATAAGCCCGCCATCAGCGATTTTTACAAGCAGCGCGAGGGCCGCTTTTACTGGATCGCGCACGGACGGCTGAACGGGGACGGCGAGTATCTGGCAAAAGCCCTCTCTGATTCCTGGACTCACGGCCTGAATCCCCGTCGTTATGGGCTGGAAGAGGCGCTGATCTTCCTGAAGGCGGCGGACGAGGATTCCCAGATCAAGGCGGATATTCTTTTGACTCAGGCTTTCATTCTCTATGCGCGGGATCTCTCCGGCATGAGGGTTAGTCCTGACGGTATGGCTACCGGCCGTACGGGATGGCTTTTGCCTGTCTCTCCGGATCATGTGCTGGGTCTTTTGGTCTCAGGGGGTCGTTTTCGGTCCATCCTGAAGTCATTTGAGCCTCAGGGCAAAACATATGCAAGTTTACGCAAGGAACTTATTCGCCTGGCAGGGCAGAAGGAGGGAGCGCAAGATCGTCTCCCACCTGTAAAGCTATCCCGGGTGATCAAACCGGGGGCCCGGGATCGCGGAGTGCCCGCCTTGCGGGAGCGATTGGGTATTCGGTCTGTTATAGGGGATGCCCTGCTATATGACGACGAGCTCGCCGCCGCCGTGATGCGCTTTCAAAGAGACCGTGGCCTGATTTCCGATGGCCTTGTGGGCCCGGATACGCTGGATGCCTTGAATCTGACCCGCACCGGCAAGATGCTGAAAATCATCGCCAACATGGAGCGTTTGCGCTGGGTGCCGCCGGACCGACCCACGCGCTTTGTCACGGTGAATATCCCTTCGGCGACGCTCTGGGCCGTCGAGAATGGCCGGGTGACCCTGGAGATGCCGGTGGTGGTGGGGACGGCTGACAGGCCGACATATTCCTTCATCACAACCATTCGGGGGGTGCGTTTCAATCCCGGTTGGACCGTTCCCCGTACCATTAAGGCCGAGGATATATGGCCAAAACTCAAAGAAAATCCCGATTATCTCGGTGACAAAGGCATGACCCTCTATCAGGACGGGAATGCCTTGGATCCCGCCGCCGTGGACTGGACGGCGCTGACGCCCGCAGATCTGGCATCGTTCCAGATGGTCCAGACTCCGGGGGCGCATAATCCTCTGGGGCGGATTCGGGTTTTGATGCCCAATCAATATGATATTTACCTTCATGGGACGAACCGGCCTGATTACTTCGAAAAGCAGGACCGGGCGCTGTCTTCAGGGTGTGTCCGGCTGGAATCGCCCGACGCGATGGCCGAGTTTATACTGAAAGGAGAGCCGGGATGGGGGGCAGGATCCCTGGCGGAGACGCTGGCGGGCGGTAAAACCCATGATGCCTTGATTTCCAAGCCTTTCCCCGTTTATATCGTATATTATACGGCCTGGGTTGATGAACGCGGGGGAATCGTATACGGTCCTGACCTGTACGGCCAGGATGAGAATCTTATTGGAAAACTCAGGCGCGTTGACGGGATCTTTATCCCGGGGCATAATGAGCCGAAACCGGGCTAGCTGACTATGCGTCGGCATTTTGCGTTTCTTCCCCCATCTTTGCAGGGGAGCCTTTTTGAAGGTGAAACAAATAACAAGTATGGATGGACGAAAAGAGGAGATCTGAAATGTTTGATGATATTTTGCGTGGAGAAGGCATGGAAAGGCGCGAAGGCGCGCTCGTGCCCGCCCTGAATCGCCGCCAGATTTTGAAATCCGGTTTTGTTGGCCTGTTGGCCGCAACCATCCCCACTTTTGGCTTTTCCCGCAAAGCGGAGGCAGCTGCGGCCTGGCGCATTTCTCTCCGTCACGCCCATTCCAATGAAGCCTGGCGCGGGGTCTACCGTGTGGGCGACCGCTATCTGCCCGAGGCCTTTGAAAAAATCAACTATCTGTTGCGCGATGTGCGCACAGGTGAAGCATTTCCCATGGATCCGCGGGTTCTGGACATTGCCAGCATTATTCAACGCCGTATTAGCGGCGAGCCTCTGTCCATCCTGTCCGGCTATCGCAGTCCGCGGACAAACGCCATGCTGCGCGAAGCCAGCACGGGCGTGGCGAAAAACTCAATGCATATGTACGGGCAGGCTCTCGACATACGCACGGCGGCCTGCGGGACGAAAAAACTCTGCGGTATCGCCAAGGGTCTGCGGGCTGGCGGAGTGGGGTATTACCCGCGCAGCAATTTTGTCCATGTGGATACAGGCGCGGTCCGGAGCTGGTAGTACGCTTCTCCTGCTTCCTGTTTTTCCCAATTCCCGCCCCCTGAAAGGCGAGCCATGATCCTGATCGCCCTGGGGGCCAATTTGCCAGGCCGTTTTGGTCCTCCCGAGGAATCGCTGCGTGAGGCTCTCAGCGTGCTGGAGGGGCGAAGGGTGAAAGTTGTTCGTGTATCATCCATTTGGGAGAGCGCGCCCGTTCCTCTTTCCGATCAGCCGAGATACCGGAACGCCGCGGCGCAGCTGGACACTGTTCTGGAGCCTTTGGAGCTTCTTCGTCTTCTGAAGGACGTAGAACGGGATTTTGGCCGTACGGATTCTGTCCAGAATGCGCCGCGCGTGCTGGATTTAGATTTGCTGGCCTATCGGGAGATCCTTCTGCGAGACGCTCAAGAGGATCTCCTTCTGCCTCATCCCCGCCTTCATGAGCGCGCCTTTGTTCTCTACCCCCTGGCGGAGATTGCGCCGGACTGGGTTCATCCGGTTTTAAAATTATCCACACGTACATTGCTTGATCGCCTGCCTGAAAATCAGGACATAAACCGATCTTTGCGCGGGGATATTTTTCCCTTGAATAGGGGCGCGTCATGATTAAAAAAAAGCTTGGCTCTCTTCTTTTGGGGGGTGCTCCCATTCTGGTGGGGATAGTCAACGTGACCCCCGATAGCTTCTCGGATGGAGGGCGTTATTTAAGTCATGACAGGGCGATAGAGCATGGAGTTAAATTAGTTCATGAGGGGGCTCAGATCCTGGATATTGGAGGCGAATCCACAAGGCCGGGCGCTCAACAGATTGATGTAAAAGAGGAAATTGGCCGTATTTTACCAGTTGTTAAAGAGCTTGCCAAGGTCGGGGCATTTATTTCCATAGACACAAGAAACTCGGCCACCATGGAGGTTGCCTTGGGCGCGGGGGCTCATATTATCAATGATATCAGTGCCCTGTCCTACGATCCTCGTAGCGTTTCTGTCGTGGCCGATGCGGGGGTGCCCGTGGTCTTGATGCATAGCCAGGGGGCTCCGGAATCCATGCAGGTAAATCCAATATATAACAATGTTGTAGAGGATATTCTTCAGTATTTAAAAGAAAGAATATCCTTTTGCGAGGCGAGCCGTATCGATGAAGATCGGATCATACTTGACCCGGGAATTGGTTTTGGGAAAACCCTTGAGGATAATCTATTAATCATTGGAAATATAAAGATATTTTGCGATCTTGGCCCTCCTGTTCTTCTGGGAGGATCGCGTAAAAATTTTATAGCTAAAATTTCCCGGGACGAGCCTCCTCAGGACCGTTTGCCGGGCTCTCTCGCCACGGCTCTGTGGGGATTATCGCAGGGTGTACGTTTTTTTCGGGTTCATGATGTTAAGGAAACACGACAGGCTTTTTCGGTATTTCAGGCCCTGGAAAAAATATAGGCACGGTCCTCCCGGCGGACAGAATGTCTACTTGATGTAAATCGCCGGATTAAGGGCTTCGGTTCCCCGGCGCAACTCGAAGTGCAGTTGCGGTTCATCCACGGTTCCACTTGATCCGACGGATCCGATCTTCTCTCCGCGTGCGATGGTTTGTCCTTTCCTGACAGTGATGCTATCCATGTGGCCGTAGGCGCTCATCCAGCGGTCCGCGTGCCGGATAAGGACCAGATTCCCTGATCCTTTCAGCGCATTGCCCGCATAGACGGCCACCCCGTTTTCCGCTGCCTCCACAGAAGTGCCCCGGGGGGCCCGGATATTGATTCCGTCATTGTGCAGCCCGCCCGGCTTAGGGCCGTATCCTGAAATAACGGGCCCTTCCACGGGCTTCAGGAAGCGACTGGCGCTGGAGCGCGGTGGTGTTTTTTCCGGCGCGGCGCGGCGTGGCGAGGAGGGCTTGTTCGCCACGGGCGCGGTGGGCGGTAAAGAGGTTTGCTCAATGGTGGGCGGTTGGGCGACCGAAGGTATGGGTGCTCTGTCCGGCTCCGCAGGGGCGGATGGAAGAGGGTGCGGCGCCGGGGCGGCCAGTCGGGCCGGGCTCCCCGGCAGTTTGAGAATCTGGCCCTTGGTCAGGGCGAAAGGGGCGCTGAGATCGTTCTGGCGCGCGATGTCCGAGGTGCTTACCCCGAACAGGCGGGAGACGCTGTAGAGCGTGTCGCCCGCGCGGGCCTTGTATTCCCGGGGCGGAGGGAGCCTCAGCCGTTGCCCGGGGCTCAGGGCGAAGGGCGCGCGCAGGGCGTTGGCCTGCACGATATCCGGCATGGCGATTCCGTAGCGTTGGGAGAGGGTCCAGAGATTCTCCCCGCGTGAAACGGTATGAATCCCCGCGCTGCCCGCACCCTTGCCTTGGGCGTACTGCGTCACCGGCGCCGGCTTTTGGGTGCCGAGGCACGCAGCCAGTCCGAGGATGGAGATCAGGAGGAGGGCATGAAAAGAGCGTTTCATCACAAAGAGTTTACATGGAACGGACACTCATTTCACGCTCCGCTTTTCAGGCCGCCGCGTGATCGCCGTTGGGCTTGTCGGGCGCCAGATCGGGCAGGAGGGGGACGAAGCGAACCGGGGCCAGGTCCCGCACGGCGAAGGTGTCTTCCGATTCCTTCCGGTAGAGCTTCAGGACCTGCTCCCCGCTGCCGCCCACGGGGATGACCATCAAGCCGCCGGGCTTAAGCTGGTCCTTAAGGGCCTGGGGAGGCTTTTCGCGCGCGGCGGCGGTCACGATGATCCGGTCGAAGGGCTCGGGCTCTATGCCGTTGATCCGGGGCCAGCCCTTCATGCCGTCGCCCGCGATGGCGGTGATGTTGCGCAACCTGAGAGCCTCGAAGCGCTTTTCGGCATCTTCCAGCAAGGGCTTGTGCCGCTCGATCGTATAGATCCGGCGGCAGAGATGCGCCAGAATGGCCGTCTGGTACCCGCAGCCCGTGCCGATCTCCAGCACGGTCTCCCGGCCCTTCAGCTCAAGCGCCTGCGTCATCAGGGCCACAATGTAGGGCTGGCTGATCGTCTGGCCGCGCCCGATGGGCAGAGCGGTGTCTTCCCATGCCTGGTGTTTAAGCTCCGGCCCGACGAACGCGTCGCGCGGCACTTTCTCCATCGCGCCCAAAACCCGGGAATCCGCGATTCCCATGCGCCGCAGATGCATCACCAGCCGTATGCGTTTGTTTGCGTCTTGTGTGGGGGTCATCTTTACTTGCCTGCCGAAGAGTCTATTCTTCTTTTCAATATATCGCATTCAGGAAAAGGAACAAGAACATGCCGCAGGACGAAATCTACACCGCCGATTATTGCCCCTATTGCACGAAGGCCAAAAACCTT
>JAIOYC010000058.1 GCA_021741325.1 Alphaproteobacteria bacterium | reverse complement strand
AGCTCAAAAACACCGCGCATCCCTTGCGCTTTTTCGCCAGAAGAAGCTCTTTGACCAGAGTGCGTGCCCGCGGGTCCAGACCGCTCATGGGCTCATCGAGAATCAACAGGGGGCATTCGACCAGAACGGTCCCCAGCAGGCCCAGTTTTTGCCTCATGCCCTTCGAATAGGTCTGAACGCGCCGATCCAAAACCGCAGGATCAAGCGCCAGGCGCTGCGCTGACTCTCTCAGATCGGCATCCGCCTTCTTCTGATTGTGAAGCTTCAGGGAAAAACGGAGAAATTCGATTCCTGTTAAAAACCAGGGGGGCTGAAAATTCTCCGGCAGATACGCCAATGCCCGGCGGGCCTCCCCGGAATCGTAGGGACGGCCCATGATATGGATGCCCCCCGCCAGCGCTCTGCGCAAACCCAGGATCGTCTTGATGAGGGTTGTCTTCCCGGCGCCGTTCAAACCGATCAGGCCGAAAAATTCCCCGGGCTGAAGGCTCAGATCTATCTCACTGATGACCGCAGCCTTGCCGTACCCGGCACTGAGATCTTCTATGGACAAAACGCCTGCGGGGGAATCGCTCTCTGCCATCCCTAAGCCTCCGCGCTTCGCAAAACGCCCGCGATGGCATCCAGAATCCCGTTCACCAGCCCGACCTCGCCCTTCTCGTAAAAAGCGTGCGTGACGTTCAAATAGTCGTTGATGATGATTGGCGTGTCTATTTTATGATGGGCCAGAATTTCATAGGTCCCTGCCAGAAGAATGGATTGCAGCAGGGGTTCCGTCTCCTTGGCCCCCTCCCCGCCTTTTCCCGACATGTTCGCCCGGATCAGGTCTTCAAGCTCCACGCGCCGCTCATGCACGCCGCGCACGGTGGAGCCTAGAATTTCCAGGTCAGGCTCGGCCAGAAGTTCGCCGTCACCATACTGCCCCGCATGTTCGCCGGCATGGCGGCGCAGAATATGCTCGACCGGCTCCAGCCCGTAGGTGGCCTCGTAGATCACCTGCACCGCCGCGAGGCGCGCCGAGGCCGCCTTCAGATTGTTCGAGACGGCTGGTTTTTCACCCGGTTCCATTTCAAAGCCCCATAACGGTCTTGATGTCCAGAAGGCGCAACGCCGCCCGGACCGCGTGAGCGCCCTTGTTTTCCCCGGCGGGGTCCGCCCGCACCAGCGCCTGCGCCCTGGTTTCGCAGGTCAGAATGCCGTTGCCCAGCGGCAGGCCGTAAGTCGAGGCCAGATCTATAAGCGCCCGCGCGCTCTCCCCCGCCACGATGTCGTAATGGGAGGTCTCTCCGCGCAGAACGCAGCCCAGCGCCACAAAAGCATCGAAAGGAGGTCCCTCTTTCCGGTTCGCCCCAAAGGCAATGGCGGGCGGGATTTCCAAAGCCCCCGGCACTTTGATTCGCTCGAAGGTCGCTCCGGCCTCCTCCAGCGCCTCAACGGCCCCGCGGGCCAGCAGATCGCCGATATCGTCATAGAATCGCGCCTCGGCAATCATTACGTGGGGTTTAACGGTCACGGATTATCCTTTTTAGCCGTCTCAGGACACAAACAGCACGTACTATAGCCTTATTTGCCGCCCCTCAGGCAAGGCCTTTGCGGGGGAATAATCATCATTCCAAATAAGATTTCGACGTAAACAAACGTGCTTTCCCCGCGAAAGCGGGGATCTTTCTTAACAAGGATTCAAACCGCAGAGAACGCAAGAGCAGATAAAGTAAAAGTTTCTTTTCCTCTGCGATCTCTGCGTGCTCTTGCGGTTCATATTCTTATGAAGATCCCCGCTTTCGCGGGGAAAGCACGTTGAGAGAATGTCGAAATCTTATTTGGAACGACTATAGTTATATATTCCGGTATCCCGTGATCGACAGCCCATACCCTTCCAGCCCCGCAAGGTTTTTGGGGTTGTTGGTCAAAAGTTCCATCTGCGTCACGCCCAGATCCTTCAAAATCTGCGCACCGATCCCGTAACGCCTCAGGATAGGTTCGGCGGATTGATCGGGCGGGGAAGACTCACCCCCAGGAAGCGCCGGCCTTAAAAGTCTGGGGAAATCGACGGGCCGCAACACCACGAGCACCCCCCGCCCCGCATCCCCCATTACTCTCATTGAATTATGCAAAATTGATCCCTCCTTACCCCCCAGCATATCCCCAAACATATCCACACTATGCATACGCACCGGAACCGGGCCGGCTGATGCTCCGATCTCTCCCTTGACCAGAGCTACATGCTCGGTCCCGTGCAACTTGTCCCGGTAGAGGATGAAACGGAATGAACCGCCGAAATGACTTTCAAACGACCCTTCACGGATCTTTTCCACAAAACATTCAGTCCGGCGGCGGTGAGCGATCATATTCGCGATCGTGCCGATTTTTATCCCATGTCTTTGCGCATAGACCACCAGATCGGGCAGACGTGCCATAGTGCCATCATCATTCATGATCTCGCAGAGAACGCCTGCACCACTAAAACCAGCCATTTTTGCTAGATCAACCGCGGCTTCTGTATGCCCGGCCCGCACGAGTACACCGCCTTCGCGTGCGCGCAGAGGAAAAACATGCCCGGGCGTCGCAATATCACGCGGCCCCGAATGCGGATTGATAGCGGTTTTGATCGTATGTGCACGGTCCGCCGCAGAAATACCTGTCGTAACGCCTTCGCGCGCCTCAATCGATACGGTGAAAGCCGTTCTGTGATGCGTGTTGTCCCCCCTGCCCATAAGCGGCAAGCCCAGCCGGTCGATCATCGCTCCTTCCATAGGCAAACAAATCAGCCCCCGCCCCTCCCGGGCCATAAAATTGATATTGTCTGCGGTGGCCTTCTCGGCAGCAATAATAAGATCGCCCTCATTTTCACGGTTTTCATCATCCACGATGATAACCGGTTTTCCACGGCGCACATCCTCCAGGATCTCCTCGACCGAAGAGAGAAGCGCGGCGGCCCCGCCTGAACTCTCCTGCTTCCTTGTCAATGTCATGTGTTGCCTCCCGGAATCATGCGCGCCACATACCGCGCCAGCATATCCGCTTCCAGATTGAGCCCATCGCCCGGCTTTTTCAAATGCAAAGTCGTGTGCGCCCATGTATGGGGAATGATCGTGACGCCGAACATCCCTCCCTCCACCTCGTTCACGGTCAGGGACACGCCGTCCAGTGAGATTGATCCCTTGGGGGCGATGAACTTCGTCAATTCCTCCGGCGCACGGAGAATTATCCGGTAAAAATCCCCGGCGCGCTCAATTGATTCTATACGCGCCACGCCGTCCACATGGCCGAAAACGAAATGCCCGCCCATCTCGTCGCCCAGACGCAAGGACGGCTCCAGATTGATCCGGCTCCCCTGCTCCCACTGGCCGGGCACGGTCCGGGCGAGCGTTTCCGCCGACAGCTCGACTTCAAAAGCGCCGGGCACCTTGGCAACCACCGTCAGGCAGCACCCGGAACAGGAGACGGAGGCTCCCATGGCGATCCTCTCAAGGTTCATTCCCGTTTCAATGCGCGCGCGGAGCGACTGCGCGGCTCCCGTCCCTTGTTTCTCAACCCGGGCAATGACGCCGGTATCCTGGATCAGTCCTGTAAACATGCCCAGACCCTACGCTTCCCTTTCGTAAATTTCCAGCCTGTCCTGCCCCAGCAAACGGGTTTCGCTTGGAATTCCGCGCGGCATCTCCGCAAGCCCCCCTCCTTCACGGAGAAAGGGGCCAAAAGCATCCATGCCTTCCCCCATCACGGCGGGCGCGCGGTACCAGAGCAGGCGGTCCCAAAGCCCCGCGCGCAGGAAAGACGTTAAAAGACGCGGACCGCCTTCCACCAGAATCCGGGTATGCCCTTCCTGCGCCAGACGCTGCAAAACAGCCGGAATAGACATCTCCGGTAGATTCAGCACGCGCACATTCTTTGATTCAAGCGCCTGAATCCTGTCCGCTGCACCGTCCCGATGAACAATCCAAAGCGGGGAGATTTTTGCCGTTTGAACCAGTTTTGAGGCCAAATCGACCCTTAAATGCGTATCCAGAATGACCCGCACTGCCTCATGGGAAAAGCCCGGAATTCTCGTCGTCAATAAAGGATCGTCCGCCAGAACCGTTCCGATGCCCGTGATGATCGTGTCGTGCCGGGCCCGCTCATGGTGAACATGCGCGCGCGCTTCCGGGCCCGTAATCCATTGTGATTCCCCTCCCGGCAGTGCGATTTTTCCATCCAGAGTGCTGGCCGTCTTGAGCGTCGCGAAGGGACGGTTTTCAGAAAGACGCAGCAAAAAACCCCGGTTGAGCGCCTGCGCCTCGGCCTCCAGAAGACCGTGCATGACCTCCATCCCTGCTTCCCGCAACAGAGCCGCTCCCCGGCCCGCCGTGCGGGGATCAGGATCGGTGCAGGCGATCGCCACGCGCGCAATGCCCGCCTCTATAAGGGTTTTCGCACAGGAAGGCGTTTCACCCTCATGGGCGCACGGCTCCAGGGTGACATAAGCCGTCGCTCCTTGTGCGTCCCCTCCGGCCTGCGCCAAGGCGGATATTTCGGCGTGCGGACGTCCGCCGTCGCCGGTGCGGCCCCGCCCGATCACGCGCCCCGCCTTCACAACGACGCAGCCCACGGCGGGGTTGGGCGCGGTGCGCCCCAGGCCGCGCGACGCAAGGGCCAAAGCATGGCGCATGTGGGATATGTCGTCGGCAATTCTGGGCGGGTGAGGCGCTTCCACGGCTAGGCCGCGGATTTTCTCTGCAGCTTCTTGACGTCGCTGAGGAATTGATTGAAGTCTTCAGGCTCGCGAAAATCCTTATAGACCGAGGCATAACGGATATAGCCCACCGCGTCGAGGCCGATCAGGGCCTTCATGACCATCTCCCCGATCAGGTCGGAGCGGACCTCCGCCTCTCCTTGGGTTTCAAGCTGGCGCACGATCTCGCTGACGCCCTTTTCGATCTCCTCCAGCTCCACCGGGCGCTTGCGCAGCGCCACCTGCATGGAGCGGATAATCTTATCGCGCTCGAAGGGCTGCTTGCGGTTTCCGGCTTTCAGAACCGTCATCTCCCGGATCTGGACGCGCTCGAAAGTCGTGAACCGCTGCTCGCATTCCGGGCAGGACCGGCGGCGGCGGATGGCGGAATGATCTTCCGAGGGCCGGGAATCCTTGACCTGTGTTTCCTCACATCCGCAAAAAGGACATCTCATGATCTACAAATCCGAATAAATGGGAAAACGCGCGCACAGCGCCTCAACCTTTTCCTTCACCGATAGTTCCAGCTCCTTGTTGTGCTCCGGCCCGTCCGCCGCCAGGCCATCCAGAACCTCGACGATATACTCACCCACCATTTTCCACTCCGCCGGGCCGAAGCCGCGGGTCGTGGCCGCGGGCGTGCCCAGCCGTACGCCCGACGTCACCATCGGCGGCGCGGGATCGAAGGGCACGGCGTTCTTGTTGCAGGTCATGCCCGCGTTTTCCAGCGCGTGCTCGGTGTCCTTTCCGGTCAGCCCTTTGGGCCGCAGATCCACCAGCACAATATGCGAATCCGTTCCACCTGAAACGATATCCACACCGCCTTTTTTGAGAATATCGGCCAGCAAACGCGCATTTTCGAGCACGGCCTTCGCATAGATCTTGAAATCGGGCTTGAGCGCTTCGCCGAAACACACGGCCTTGCCCGCGATGACATGCATCAGCGGCCCACCCTGAATACCGGGGAAGATGGCCGAATTGACCTTTTTAAAAATTTCCAGATCGTCCGTCAGGATCATCCCGCCGCGCGGCCCGCGCAGGGTCTTGTGCGTCGTCGTCGTGGTCACATGCGCGTGCGGCAGGGGCGAGGGATAAACGCCCCCCGCGATCAGACCCGCATAATGCGCCATATCCACCATCAGATAGGCGCCGATGGAATCGGCGATCTGCCTGAAACGCGCAAAGTCGATATGACGCGGATAGGCACTGGCCCCGGCGATGATCATTTTGGGCTTATGCTGCCTGGCGAGAGATTCCACCTCGTCGTAATCGATCAGGGCGTCGGAGGGCTTGACCCCGTATTGAACCGCATTGAACCATTTTCCGGACTGATTGGGGGCCGCACCGTGGGTCAAATGCCCCCCGGCCGCCAGCGACATGCCCAAAATCGTATCGCCCGGCTGAAGCAGGGCCTGCATGACGCCCTGGTTGGCCTGCGATCCCGAGTTGGGCTGAACATTGGCGTATTGACAGCCAAACAGCGCCTTGGCGCGCTCCCGCGCCAGATCTTCGACAACATCGACGAACTCGCACCCGCCGTAATAACGCCGCCCCGGATAACCTTCGGCGTATTTGTTGGTCAGGACAGAGCCCTGCGCCTCCAGAACCGCCCTCGAGGCGATATTTTCCGAGGCTATCAGCTCGATCTGATTTTGCTGCCGGAGCAGCTCCTGGCGCACGGCCTCCTCTATAGCCGGATCGGAGTCCGCTAATCTGTCCGCGAAAAATCCGCTCATTGTGTCCTCTTTTTTCCGTGCCGCGTTTGTCATGTCATACACCCCAGTTTTTTGACGCGGCCTTCGTGACGTCCGCCCTCGAAGGCCGTATTGAGAAAAACCTCGACGCATGCGACGGCTGTATCCTCGTCCACAAGGCGCGCGCCCAGGGCCAGAACATTAGCATCATTATGCAGACGGGCCAAGCGGGCCATCTCGGGATTCACGCACAGGGCTGCGCGTACAAACGCAAAACGGTTCGCGGCGATGGAAATTCCGATCCCGGAACCGCAAATGAGGATGGCCCGCTCCGCGCGCCCATCCTGAAGCGCCTGGGCCGCCGCGCGCCCGAAATCCGGATAATCCACCGATTGTTCCGAATCCGTCCCCAGATCCAGAAATTCAATCTGACCGGAAAGACGCGCCTTCAGGCGCTCCTTAAGAGCATATCCGGCGTGGTCGGAGGCAAGAGCGATAATCATTATGACATTTACCTGTGGTTATGCTTGCCCAAAAACGGGTTTATCCTTTATAACTCTACATAAAGGAGCACCAACCCATGAGCAACGAGAAAAACAACCTTTCGCCAGCCTATCAAGCAAAGGCTGCGCCTCCCCACTTTACTCCCGAAGAAGAACTATACATGAAACGAACGCCGGATCCTGCGGCTTCCGTAAAAAGAACAGAAACTCTTCAGAATTTCCTGAAAACGGGTCTGGAGAAGAAAACGATTGTTTTCGGCCATTGAGGATAGGCGCTAGAGCCTGGTGAATCCCGGTTTAGCTCCGATATAGATCCTGAATGTCTAAATCCCCTTCTTCCGGAGCACATATTCCAGCCGCTTGAGGGCATTGCGCTTCAAAAGCTCCTGCCCCGCGCTGGCCGGCCCCTGAATGGATATTTCCGTCAGGGTGGCCACATCCATCGCGGTGACCTTCACCACCGTCCCGATGGGCAGGAATTCAATCAAAACTTCGCGTCCGCGCAGGGGCTCACCGGTCATGGCAGGCTCTTTCAGGGAGAGCGGGCATTGAAGACGAATTTATTTTCCTTCCCCGGCATCTTATCAACGCGGAAACCGGGAAATTTCCCTTGCAGAAAATTCTTGAGCGCGCCCTTTTTGCTTTTTTCCTCCAGCCCCAGATCCGCATCCACATGAAAAGCCCCATCTTTATACCGAACATCCGCTTCCATCAGAAATTTTCCTTTTATACCCCGGACCGCCGCTTCCTCATGATGTCTTTTTTTGGCAATTAGATCCGCATTCTCCGGAATGCCGTATGTGATTTCTAGATGAGTGGTGCTCCCGGCCATGGTTCCCGCCTTTCTATGTTCAACACAACATTTCTATATGCGCTCCATGCTCAAGCTTTCAGTCCAGTATAGGCCGTTTAAATAATGTGTCAAATTTATGGGGAATCTTCCCCCTCCTCTTCAAGGCGAAGGTCCGTTTTCACCTTTCCCGCCGAAACTGGCACGACAATTTCCTTTGGCGGATTTTTCAAGGCCAAGGCCTTCAGGCTGGCGCTTTCGCCGGGATGGAAATCCAGCACCCGCGCCGCGGCCGTCATTTTCCTCACCAGAGCCTCTATTTTGGGAAGCTTGTCCAGCGGATCGGGCCTGTCCAGCCGCAGCAAGGCCACATCGCCGCGAAACACAAGAATCGCCGAGGCGCCCTTCAAACGCATCAGGCCCATCAGGGCTTCCAGGCGCGGAACGCTCAGATAATCCTGAAGCACGCCCGTATGATCCGACATCGCGATCCAGCCCTTGTCCCAGTCCGGATGACCGGGCCGGCATTCCGCCTTGAAATTCATCTGCTGCAGAAACGGCACCATGTCCCCGCTGGCCACGCCGCCCCCCGCCGGCAGAACATCCGGGAGCTTGATCTCCATGGCGATCATCTTCCGGGTCTTGCGGATATCGGGCGCGATATGCTCGCCCGTGAACAGACTGATCGTATAGCCGTCGAAAACCCCTGAAATTTCAGGCGGCGCCGTCATGGTGGCCGCCTTGTAACGCAGGGCATGCCGGTTCGCGAACGCCTTCCAGACCTTCTTCTGTCGGTAGAGAATGAACAGGGGCCAGCCCATGAAATACAAAAGCGCCCCGGACAGGCAAAGCCAGATCAAAACCCATACGGACACAGGAAACCTCCGGAATTAAAAGACATGCTTCTCTTTATAGGGTACCTCGATTTGGATCCTTTGGCTATGGGCGGACACTCCTCCGGAAAAATCCCCGCCAAAGCCCCTTTTATTCTCGGGGTTTGATTTCACTCTGCAAGCGGGTACCATGTCCTCCGGCGGGCTCGGAATCCGCGAAAAAAAGACAGGGGACAGGATCATGATCACGATCGAGCAATGCCGCGCCGCTCGGGGACTTCTGGGTTGGACCCAGCAAAATTTGGCCGATTCTTGCGGCCTGTCAAAGACCGCCATCAATAATTTCGAAAAAGGCCATTCTGAAATCAAAGCCGAATCCCTGCGGGCCATCTGCCTCGCGTTCGAAAGCCTGGGCCTCGAATTCCTGGGCGAGCACGGCTTGCGCCGGAGAACCGAGCACGCCCGGCTTTTAAAAGGAGATGACGCTCTCAACCTCCTGATGGACGACATCCACCCCTCTCTCAAGCCCCATGACCTTTTGTGCATCGGCCCGGTGGAGGATCAGACAAGCCGCCGGATCTCGCCGGACCGCTTGACCCGCCACCTGTCCCTTGTCGGACAAAACCGCCAAACCCTGCGCATTCTCTGCGCGGAAGGGACCGCGGCCAGCGCCTTCGGTCCGCTCGATTCATGCCGATGGACCAGCAAAAGCGTCTGCCGGAATCAGCCCGCGATGTTCATCTACGGGTCAAAGGTTGCGATCGAGCTGTGGAACGGGCGCAGCGTTGTCGTGATTGAAAGCCCGGAAGCCGCGCAAGCGGAACGGGAACGCTTCGATCTTTTGTGGAATGAAAGCGCCAGACCGCCCGCGGCACGGGATTCAGGAGCCCCCAAGCCCCTCGCCACACGCGACCGCTGAGGATAAGACCCTACGAACAGGCCGGTTTTTGGGATGTTCCCGTCGGCAGGCTCAACCTGTATCCCAGGCGCATTCCGCCGATCAGGCCAAAGCTGTTGCGCCCGGCCTGTCCCCATCGATAGGACAGCGGAGAAAGAGGCTCATCCCGGTTCTTGCACGTCGCGGCGGACAGAGCCAGACTCCGGGGATCGTCCGGCACATCCGGCCCGGCGGCCGTTTCAATGCCCGACAGATAGGACGCCACGTCAAACGCGCTCATATCCGCTTTGGCGGGTGAATTTTCCATGCCGGGCGGCGGAGGCGCCAGCGCATAATCCTGTGTGTCCACCGCGCACCCGCCTGCGGCCAGCGGACAGACCGCCGCCAGCAAAAACCCTTTGCGCAAACGGCCCCGGCCCGTTCTTTTGGGCGCGGCAGAGGAGGCTTTTTTCGTTCTTTTTGCGGCTGACGTCATGGAATTTCTCTCCGCTGAAGGGTTCACGCTCATGACCCCATTAAAACAGAGAGAAATTTAAATATGGTTAATAATTTATGAAAACAGTTCTACGGACGGTCCAACGCCACCCGCATCTTGGCCAGCTCAACCTGGGCGCGCAGATCCACCTCGTCCATCAGGGCGGTTAGTTCGGGATCGGAAATCTTCTCCCGGCGGGATGCCACGACATCGGCGATATCCACCATATGCCCTACGGTCAGCCTTCCACCCAGCATCGCCATGCGAATACCCTCAAGACCCTCCAAAATGGATTCCGCGCGCTCGCGCATACGGCCCTTTGCCGCGCGGGCTGCCGGGTCCTCGGCTCCCTGCAAAGCCAGAAGCGCGTCCAGCTGCGCGATGGACTGCGTGGCCACCGCGGGCGCGGACGAAGCCGTTTCGGACGTCATGAACGCCCCGAACCCGGATCCGCTCCCCTCTGTACGGCCCTTGCCTTTTGCCCCCGATACGCCCTTGGCCCCTCCGGGCCCTTCGATCTTCATGAAAAATCCCCCGCTTGAAGGGACAGTATAGGCGACTTCCTAAATTCTGTACAGGCGCGGCCACTGGATGCTGCCTAATTTTGAAATAGCAACATCCTTGCATGCCAAGTTGAGGCCTGCCTTTGCAGAACCTTGCGAAGCTTTAGAGTCTTTAAGCTTTGAACCTTGACAAAATAGGAATTATATCCTATAATCTCCTTTCGACCGATGGAAACGAAAGGAAAAACGCCATACCACCCCGCAAACGAAGTGATAAAAAATGCTGAAAAATCAAAGGAGATCCCCCACCCCGCCCGGAATTCCGGCGAAGGAACTGAATGGGCCAACTACCCCTCAAACTCCTTCAATCCCCCCGCCTCATTGAGCGCGTAGAGATCGTCGCAGCCGCCCACAGGTTTGCCGTCGATGAAGATCTGCGGCACCGTTCTGCGCCCGCCGGATTTTTCGACCAGCGCCGCGCGCGCCGCGTCATCGCCGGTCACATCGATTTCAGTGAAGGCAATCCCCTTCAGGGTCAGAAGGTTTTTGGCCTTCGTGCAATAGGGGCAATAATCGGCGGTGTAGATTTCGACCTGCGGCATGTTCTTGTTCCTTTTCCTGAATGCGATATATTGAAAAGAAGAATAGACTCTTCGGCAGGCAAGTAAAG
>JAIOYC010000057.1 GCA_021741325.1 Alphaproteobacteria bacterium | reverse complement strand
AAGCAAGCGGTTTTGCAACAAATCAGCGCCATGGGCACCAATATCCTTTCAATTCGCCCCGGCGCGCCGGGGGTGCGATCCAGCGGCGACAATGCCTCCCTGTCGCTTGCGGACGTGAGTATATTAGAAAATATTACGAATGTGGGCGTGGTGGTTCCTGAACGCAGCGGGGGAAAAACTGTCCGCTATGGCAACACGGATTACTCCACGACGATTCAAGCGGTGGGAGCAGGGTTTCCTCAAGCGCGCGATTGGGAAATGGCGCGGGGAGTCTTTTTCAGCATAGCCGATGTGGAATCCTATGCGCCGGTTGCGGTGCTGGGAAAAACGGTTGCGGATATTTTATTTTTAGATGGTGCCGATCCCGTTGGTAAGTACGTGTTGATCGGGAACATCCCTTTCCAGATCGTCGGCGTTATGCAGGCCAAGGGGGCCGCACCGTGGGGAAGGGATCAGGATGATGCCGTCATGGTGCCTATCAGCACCGGACTGAGCCGAATTTTCGGCATGAATTATCTCAGCGGCATAACCGTGAAAGTCGAGAGCACGGACAATCTCGATCAAACGGAGGCTGCCATCACGGCTGCCTTGATCGCCCGGCATTACACACAGGATTTTTCCGTCCGCAATACTGCATCCTTTCTTGAAATGGCCACGGAAACTCAAAATACCCTTACTATTCTCCTGGGCGCAGTCGCCGCCATATCGTTACTCGTAGGAGGAATCGGCGTCATGAACATCATGTTGGTCAGCGTGACGGAGCGCACCCGGGAAATAGGCATACGCATGGCCACCGGCGCGCGCAGAAGAGATATTATGATTCAGTTTAATACGGAATCCGCCGTGGTGTGCACCATCGGCGGAATCTTGGGCGTGATGGCAGGCGTGACCACGGGGGTAGTCCTTTCCTTCTTTGAAGTGGATGTTCTGTTTTCACCGGCCCCGGCCATTCTTGCTTTCAGCTGCGCCGTTATAACGGGCCTGCTGTTTGGATATCTGCCCGCACGAAAAGCTGCCCGCCTTGATCCTGTCGTTGCCCTCAGTTCAGAGTAAGCCATGCATAAATTACTAATATATACCCTTGTCCTTTTGCTCTGCGGTTGTTCCAGGATGCCTGAATATCAGCGCCCGCCTGTAGAAACTCCCGCCCGATGGGATACACCTGTTGGTGGTGCGGCGGGTTTTATCTCTCATGAGTGGTGGAGAGGCTTTGAGAGCCCTGAGTTGAACGCCGCAATAGCCCGCGCGCTCAACGAAAATCTTGATTTGAAGGCAGGAGTGCAACGTATAGAACAATCCCGGGCTGGGTTGAAAATCGCCCGCGCCGGTTTATGGCCCTCTATCGCCGCCAGCGGCGGGGCTTCCCGATCCCGGAATGACGGACCCGACAACGATCCTGATTACAACACAAATCTTTCCGCCGGTTTATCAGTTTCCTATGAGGTCGATCTGTTCGGTGGAAATAGCGCTTTGGTCGATGCCAGCCGCGCCAGTCTTCTGAATACGCAATACACCCAGGAATCCCTCAGGCTCGTTACCATAGGCGATGTCGCGAGAGGATATTTCACTGTTTTAAACAATCGTGAACGGCTACGCCTTAATGAAGATAATCTCAAGAACGCGCGGGAAATATTACGCATCGTACAGGCCCGCTATGATGCAGGGACGATATCGACTCTGGATCTTTCCCAGCAAAAATCCGCACTGGCGAGCGCGGAAGCCGCACATGCTTCCCTTGTGCAACAGGAATCCATTGCAAAGAATGCATTGGCGCTTTTGCTTGGAAAACCTCCGCAAGGTTTTGAAGTCGGGGCTCAAACCCTTACAAATATAAAAATTCCCCAGATTGATCCGGTTCAGCCGTCGCAACTGCTGGAGCGCCGTCCGGATATTCGTGCGGCCGAGGCGTCTCTGCTGACGGCCAATGCCAATATTGGCGCGGCGCGTGCTGCATTTTTCCCCAGTGTTGGCTTGGGATTAAACAGTGGCTGGAGCGCCGCCGCTTTCGCCGATCCGCTGAGCTCGGCCATGTCCCTTGCCGCATCGCTGGCCGCACCGATTTTTCAAGGCGGAAGGCTGGAGGGCGGACTTGATCAAGCCACAGCACGGCAAAAAGAATTGGTTGAAAACTATCGAAAGGCGGTTTTGACCGCTTTTAGGGAAGTCGAAGACGCTTTGACAGCTGTGAATATCAGCAAAATTCGAGAAGAGAAACTCCAAGAGGCGATGAAAGAAGCCCGGACCTCGTACATGCTTTCCCAAACCCTGTATGATGCGGGATCGATTGATTTTCAAGTGCTTTTGAATACACAAACCACTTATTTCAACGCTCAGGATTCGTATGTTCAGGCCCGGTTTGCGCGTCTGTCTGCCGCCATTGACCTCTTCAAGGCGCTGGGAGGAGGGTGGCAGGGCTGAAAAAGGGATGGAAGCCTAAAGGCAATATTTTCAAAAGAATAACTTATGCGGAGGAACGATTTATTCTGTTATATGTTAGAGAGTAAGGCTTTCAACGTAAGGGAAAAAACCATGATCTCAACCGTCCTTCTCATTCTCGCTTTTGTTTTCTTCGTCTTAGCCGCTCTGCCCATGGCAACGAAACTTCCATTTTCTCTGGTGCCCGCAGGACTGGCGTGTTGGGTTCTGTCGCAGATTATCGCTATGGGAATAATCCAGTAGCTTTTCTCAGGTTCTGATGCGGGAATTGATATTCTGAAAGAGTTTGGGATGTCCCTGATCATGAGAAAATATATTCTGCTTCTGGCGCTTTTATTTCTGATGGCCGGAGCGGCGATTTTTCTGCCTTATAAGGCATGGTTAGAAAAACGTCTTGAGCTTATTCTGGAAGCCAAGGGATTTGAGAATGTCGATCTAACAATTTCCAATGTGAGTCTGAATAGCGCTTCATTTGAAAATGTGAGTATCGGCGGAGAGAGTCAGCTTAACATCAAAAATATTGTCCTTGTGTATTCCCCCCGGGAGTTATGGAACGGTTATCTCCGTGACTTATCAGTTTCGGGAGTAACGGTGGATCTCAGGCAGGATAACGGCCGATGGGTCGTTGTGGGGCTGGAGGGTTTAAGCAAAAAACCTGAAAGCAATATTTCAGAGCCTTTGGCTGTGCCAATTACGCCTGAAAATTTGGCCCGTATTCCTTTTGAGCATCTTAAGTTTGAAGACAGCCTGTTAAATATAATTTTTGAGAAAGGAAAATTATCTCTGCCGCTTGATCTAAGATGGGAGAAGTCCCCGCAATCGCAGCTTACTTATAAAGGCGAGAATTTGGCCTTTAAATTTAATGCTTTTGAGGCGGGGGCAGAAAGCCTAACTCTTGACGCCTATGTGAATGACAAAGGCGGTGAATGGACGGGGCCGTGGGCTCTAAAGGGTATAATTATAAGCGGAACACCCATTCCTCTTCCTCTCCTTAGTGGGGCAGGCGCTATCGCGGTGAATCAGGGCCGCGCTGAGATAAAAGGGAAGCTCAACAGTGAGGACAAATCATGGAATGCCGAGTTTAACCTGCATTATGATTTTATGGATTCCGAAAAATCCACGCTGACAGTGCTTCGTGCGGTTATGCCATGGAAAGAGGGACGCATTGAAGTACGGAATGTAAAAATACCATTTACGGACAAGGCCCCAATCAAAATACCCTTGAAAATTGAAAGAGTATCGGTGCAGGAGCTTATGGGGTCGCTCACGGGTGGGCGGGTGGAGGCCACGGGGAAGGTTTCCGGAACATTGCCGCTTATTATAGGACGCGATGGTCAAATCAGTATATTGCCCGGAAATCTTAAATCGGAAGGGCCGGGCACAATTTCCATGCCGCCGGATTCTATTCCAGGTGATAATGAGCAAGTCGCGCTGGTTCGCCAGATACTTGAAGACCTCAAATATACAGGTCTTTCAATAACCCTTAAAAATGATAAATCCGGTCGTCTGGGCATATTGATGAGTTTTGAAGGGAATAATCCCGCTGTTTATAATGGCAGGCCCGTGAAATTGAATGTCAATCTGACGGGGGATGTAATAGAATTCATTCAGCAGAATCTTTTGTTGTTTACAAGTCCTGAACAACTTTTAAGGCAGGGAAATCATGGAAAAAATTAAACTTTCTCTTTTTACGGTCTTGATGCTCATGGCCTGCACGCCCACCGTCAAGCTTGAGGCGCCGGACAAGCCCATTGAGATCAACCTCAATGTGAATATTGAGCATCATGTTAAGGTGGAAATTGAAAAAGACGTCCGTCAGACCATTCAACAAAACAAAGACATCTTTTAAGGGGAGGATTTCATGAAGTTTCGCCATTTTGGAATATTGTTTTCTGTCGTTATGCTGCTAAGCGTACCGGCCTATGCGCTTGACCTCCAGCAAGCCCGAACGTCCGGTCTGGTGGGGGAAACCCTCAGCGGTTATATCGCGGCCCGTTCCGATGCTCCCGAGGTTCAGGCTCTTGTCGCGGAGGTGAATGCGAAGCGGAAAGAGGAATATACCCGGATTTCCAAAGAGAATAATCAATCTGTGGATGTCGTGGCAAAGTTGGCGGCGCCCCAGATTATTAATGGCCTGGCGCCGGGCATATATTATCAAGCCCCTGATGGGAACTGGAAAAAGCGTTAGCAGAGAATGTCCTTAAGGTCCCTGTCTTTTATAGCGGCAGTTATAGGAGCGGGGGGCGCATTATCTTTTCCTGCGTTGGCGCAGGGATTGCCGGGAAAAACCTTGGAACAGTCCGTTCCCAAAAGGGTTTTGAATGCTCCTCAAAAGAAAATTATAACGCTTGTCGTTGAGAATGACTTGTTTGGCGGAGGAACGGATCAGAATTATACTAGCGGTGTACGGCTGAACTATACGGAGGTTGGGGCCAAATTTCCTGAGATAGCCCATGAAATAGACAGGCTGATCCCTACCTTTGAAATCAACGAAACATCCAGCATTTATTACGCCTTGGGGCAAAGTCTGTATACGCCCCGCGATATTAGGCTCTCAATCCCGGATACTAATGACAGGCCTTGGGCGGGTTTTCTTTATGGGTCTCTTGGCATGATTACGCTGAGCGATAATCATACCGATGAAGTAGAGGCTACTTTAGGGATTATAGGGCCTGCCGCCATGGGAAAAGGGGCGCAAAAATTCATACATAAGCATCTGACCAACAGTCCGCGTCCGGAAGGCTGGTCACACCAGCTCAAAAATGAGCCAGGCTTTATGCTCGCCTGGCAAAGAGGCTGGCCCATGATTCTCAATGGGCAAATCGGAAAAAATTTCTGGGCGCTGAAGCCGTATGCCGGCGCCACGGTTGGAAACGTAAAAACATATGGCGCGATAGGTTTTACCCTTCTTCTTAGCCCGTCCGGTTCAAAATGGCAGGATACGCCCTTGCGCGTCCGCCCCGCTATGCCGGGCACAGGAATATACGAAATTCCACGAAATAAATGGAGTTGGTCTTTATTCTCTGGTCTTGAAGGTCGGGCGGTGGCGCGCGATATTTTTCTGGACGGGAATACATTTGCGCAAAGCTACAATATTGAAAAGAAACCTTTGGTCGCGGATGCCAATGCCGGTGTTTCACTGACTTATAACAATACAAGGATCAGCTATACTGCGGTCTACAGGACCAAGGAGTTTGAATTACAGGATGATCCTGAAATTTTTGGAGCTTTGAGCCTTGGGTTTAGATTTTAAAGCGCCACTATGCGATGCGTTTGGCACCCACCAGAAACCACAGTGCCATGCCGATGACGGGAAGAGCAAGCACCAGAACGACCCATACCAGCTTCATAATTGGCTCAAGCCCGCTTTGAATAATGTTAAGAATAGCAATGATATCCAATATTAGGACGATCAATCCCAAAATTCCATATTCCATGTCAAACTCTCTTTCTACATGTGTGGGTCCGCTTAAACGGAGCAGGTTTCATGCGGCCACTGTGTGACTTTTAATGTCTTTGGAGAATTCCTCGATAGTTTCTTTACAAAAAGCATCCAGATCGTCTGGTTTTCTGCTGGTTATGAGGCCATCATCGACTACGACTTCTTCATCAAACCAGTATCCACCAGCGTTAATAATATCGGTTTGAAGGCTGGGCCAGGAAGTGATTTTACGGCGTTCGACAACGCCAGCCTCTACCAGAAGCCAAGGGCCGTGGCATATTGCGGAGACAGGCTTGTTATGTTCAAAGAATTCTTTGACGAATTCGACTGCTCTTTTGTTCATACGTAGAGTGTCGGGGTTCTGAACTCCGCCAGGCAGGACAAGACCGTCATAAGACATAGCACTCACTTCATCGACTGTTTTATCGACAGAAAAAGTTTGGGCTTTTTCATTATGGTTGAAGCCTTGAATCTCCCCTCTCTCAAGAGATATGAGTTCCACCTCAGCGCCTGCGTTTTTAATATCTTTCCAGGGGCGGGAGAGTTCGATTTCTTCAACCCCATCCGTTGCTAAAAAAGCAATTTTCTTGCCTTTTAGTTTATTTCCCATGTTTCCTCCTTATTGCCATTTGCTCGCCTGATTATCCAACGATTGCAGCATGATAAAGTTTCATATTTTAATGATTCAGATTAGGGAGAATTCTCCAGATGGCATTGCCCGCATCGTCAGCAACCAAATGCGGTTTGCACTCTTTGAAGCGGATCCCGCCTTTTTCATGAGAAGTTTCGCAAACCACCCTTTGATACCCCTATTATCGTCAGGACGCGGCGGCGCACCTGTTTCGGCCACCAGAACATCGCCATTCGGCAGCACATAAACCCAGCGCGGATGCTTTAAATCCTTCGCAAAAAGATGAACGGAAAAACCGGGTGCGGCCTGAGGTTTCTTACCATCTGACCAGCCTATGATGTCTGCAATCTTTACGGTTGGAATAAGAGAACTTGAAGGTTCTGGTAAGACAGGATCAGGTCCGAATTGCTGATCTACGTTTATCCTCAAGGATCAACAAAGCGCTGTCTGCGGCGTCTCTGGTTTTAAATGTGGCTGTAATAAGCTTTCTCATGGGTTTTCCTTCTTTGTCTACAAGTTGATATGAATGTTCGTCCAATGGATGACGTAAGGGCAAGTTTCATTATGAAGCAAAGCGATTCTGAACGCTCCCAGGAGATTAGGATAAAGGGTGTGACAACTCTTTTTCTGGATTTTCCAGCCATTTTATAATGCCCCTGGCGGCGTGGGCACCTGTGGCGATAGTGGCTTGCAGCAGATATCCCCCTGTGGGAGCTTCCCAGTCCAGCATTTCGCCTGCAAGGAAAACGCCCGGCTTATTCAAAAGCATCAGATCTTCATTCACGGATTCAAATGCTGCACCCCCGGCTGTGGAAATCGCGCGGTCGATGGGGAAGGGGCCCTGTAAGGTCAGGGGGTATTTTTTTATCAGAGATGCCAATTTATGAGCTGAATAATCTCGTAACATCGTTCGTTCTGGAAGTTCCATCAAAAGGCCGATCGCAACGGGAGGCAGATTTAAAGCGCCCCTCAGATAGTTTGAAAAGGATTTACGTCCCCTTGGTTTTTGAAGGCGCTCCTTCAAAGAATCCAGATTTATATCGGGTTTGAGGTCCAGATGGATTGTCGCGGAGTATTTTTTATTAATTTCTTCACGGATCAGAGAAGAAAGTGCATAAATTGCACCGCCTTCGACTCCCTTGGCGGTGATCATTATTTCGCCGTAAGCCTTCGTGCTCTCGAGGCAAATAGTGATCCCTTTTAAAGGATGGCCGGCGAATTTTTCTAAAAAAACAGAAGACCAGTGTACACAAAATCCGCAATTGGATGGTTGCAGAGGCGCGACGGTTACACCCTCTTTTTCAAGAAGAGAAACCCAAAGGCCATCCGAACCCAGCCTTGGCCAAGAGGCTCCCCCCAAGGCGAGCAAAACTGCATCGGCTTTGATAGTCGTTGTGCCGTCGGATGTTTTGAAGGTGAGGTGGTCTTGCGCCCATCCTTGCCATTCATAGTTCGGCATGAAATGAACGCCCTGCTTTTCCATCCGCGCGGTCCAGGCCCGTAAAAGGGGGGATGCTTTAAAATTTTCCGGGAATATGCGGCCGCTTGAGCCGATAAAGGTTTTCTCGCCCAGTTCCTCACACCAGGCGCGCAGGGCCGATGGTGGGAAGGCGTGTATGATAGACTCCAGAATTCCTGCTCTATCTCCATATTTTTGGATAAAGAGTTCAATGTCTTCGGAATGAGTGAGATTCAATCCTCCCCGTCCGGCCATCAGGAGTTTTCTTCCCACGGATGGTTTGCGTTCATACAGGGAAACCTGAAAGCCGCGCGCGGATAAAATATCAGCAGCCATCAAACCGGCGGGGCCTCCGCCAATAATGGCAATTGTTTTTGATCTCATGGTGGCGGGGTTGTTCATATATTAATGATAGAGCCATATTTTTCTGGGATACAGTCGATTTCTAAGGAAAATCACGCCCTTTCTGTTTTTACAGGAACCATTGTTTATCCTGACCGTTAGATGCATGAAATCCTGCTTTTCAAACCCCAAAGGAGATTCTCTATGTATAAGACCATTATGATGACCGCGTCGGTTATCGCTCTTGTCGCATCTGTTCCGGCTTGGGCCGAGACCGAAGCAAAAGTCCAGACCTCTGTGGAAACCCGGACGTCTACAGATACTGGGATGGATGCAAGCCAAGCCTGGAATAACATCAAGGAGGACGCGTCTGAAATTTACGATGATATCAGGGCAGTTTTTATTGATGACGAAAATCATCCCGTAGTCATCAATAAGCCATTCGAAATATTTGAGGCGAGCATGACCGGATGCCTTATTGATTCGATTTTCAAAGAAAGAGAAAAGGGCATATATTTAACGGAAGCTCAGAGGGTATTGGTAAACTGGAGAGCTTGTGGTATCCCAAACCCCATTCTAGATCAGCAAGCCTTTATCAAAAGAAAGCCGGTAGATTCTGAAATGTCAAGCACTCGGATGATAGAAGTATAAAAGGGTAAAAACACCTCAGAATAGAAAAGAGTCCTTTCTATTTTTTGATTTAATCTTTCATATTCGGAAAAATTCTCCATGGCTTCCCGCGACACCATCACCGACTATGATATCCAGGCTTTAGTCGACAATGAGTTGCCGTGGGAAAGAGAGAAGGAGATTTTTTCCTTTTTTGAGTATAATCGCCCAGCTGCGCAGCGCTATAAAGAGCTGTGTGCCCAAAAGGAGTTTCTGAAAAGATGGTATAAAAAGAGCAGTTTGTAGCATAGCGGTAAAGGCAGGGTGTGATTGGAGATTACATTTGATCAGTTTTTGATTTTCTCCATTTTGGGAGGAGCGATCGCTCTTTTTATCTGGGATCGCTGGCGTTTTGACTTTGTAGCTCTTCTTGCTCTTTTTTCGTGTGTGCTTACAGGCTTGGTGAATCCTGAGGAGGCTTTCAGCGGTCTGGCAGATCCCGTTGTAACCACTGTCGCCTGCGTTCTCGTCATAAGTGCAGCCATTGGCCGATCCGGTTTCATAGACTGGAGTATGCGGCTTATGTCGTATTTCATGGAAAATCCAAAACTGCAGGTGGCCGTCTTGGTGCTGATGGTTAGGGTAGGAGCGGAAATATGAAACAGTTTATTGTTCCGGATAGACGATACAGAACACCAGATCCCCGGCGTCTGTCGTTCAATGGTCAGCAGAATTTCGTCCAGAACGTCGGTCAGCGGCGCGCGGTCGACGGATAGCATCGTCAAGGCCTTGATATTGGCCGCCAGAAGGATTTCCGAACGCTTCAATCTCGTAATATCGACAAAGGTGATGACAAGGCCGTTAATGACATTATCCCCCGTGCGATAAGGCATAATTCGCATCAGATACCACGACCAATCCTGTGCCCGCACCTCTATTTCCTTATAAACCAGACTGTTCAGCACTTCGGTCGCGTCCGCCACCAGATTAGTGTATTCGAGCTGCCAGACGATATCTCGTACCGGGCGGCCCGCGTCGGCGGGGATCAGGTTGATGATCTTTTTCGCCTGCACGGTAAACCGTTTGATATTCAGGTCGTTGTCGAGGAACAGCGTCGCAATACCTGTATTATTCAGCAGGTTTTTCATGTCGTCGTTGGCGTGTGATAAATCCTGGATCTTGTTTTCCAGTTCCTCATTGACGGTCTGCAGTTCCTCGTTCAGGGACTGCATTTCCTCTTTCGCCGTTTCCAGTTCTTCATTGGCGCTTTGCAGATCTTCGTTCGTTGACTGCAATTCCTCGTTGGTGGATTTGAGCTGTTCGTTGGCCGTCTCCAGTTCTTCAATCGTGTTCTGCAGGGATTGTTTAACGAAGCGAAGTTCGTTTTCCAGCTGTTCATTCTCCGGCGGCGCGGGCGCATTTTCGGCCAGAAGGCTTTCATCATCTTCCTTTTCGAACGTCACCCATATGAGGCCGCGAAGCGCTTCAGGTTCGCTGACTTTGCGCGCGCGCAGGCTGACGATATGATTGCTGTTTTCTCCGGACATGCGTATGCCCTTGTGCAGAACCTCTGTATCTTGCATGGTCGCCTTCCGGATAACCGAGGCCAGGGGAAGCTGCAGGCCCTCCCGTGCCATTTCAAAAATATTCTGTTTTGTTTGCGGCTGGCCCTGAGGCGGTTCCAGATAAATCCCTGTCCGGCCGTGAATGAAAAAAATCTCGCCCCGTTCATTGAGGATAAGACTGGGTGGAACATGCTGGGTCAGAATGAGTTTTTGCGCCAGCTCGGTGATGCTCGGGGTTTTTTCACGCGTCTGGTTGTGAGGCGCGACCGATGCGCTTTCGGGTTCGATCGGATGCGGCAGGTCTGTAATGCGCGTCAGCCGTCTGGTCGACATGGGCGATTCCTTGCGCATGAAAATCTTCCAGCGGGCATGGATGGAGGTGAAAATCTCGCTGAACGTGCCGACCGTCTCTGATGATCCCAGGAACAGCATGCCGCCCTGGCGCAGGGAATAATGGAACAGCGGAATGATCTTTTTCTGCGTCATCGCGTCGAGATAGATCAGCAGATTGCGGCAGGACACGAGGTCAAGTTTGGTAAATGGCGGGTCCTGAATCAGGTTCTGCGTCGCGAAGATCACCATCTCGCGGATATTCTTGCGGACGCGGTAATGATTGTCTTCCTTGATGAAATGTTGTTCCAGCCGGTCTTCCGGTACGTCCAGTCCGATGCCGTCGCTGTACAGACCCGCGCGTGCGATATTAATTGCGTTTTCATCGAGGTCGGTCGCGAAAATCTGCACATTGAACTGTTTTTCATGTGCGTCCATGTATTCCTGCAGCAGGATGGCGAATGAATACGCTTCTTCTCCTGTTGAACATCCGGCGACCCATATCCGGACCGGATCTCCGCTCATTTTGTTTTTCAGTAATTCAGGCAGCGCGTCCTTCTCCAGCGCCTCGAACGCCGCCTCGTCCCGGAAGAACGCGGTGACGCCGATCAGCAGTTCCT
>JAIOYC010000056.1 GCA_021741325.1 Alphaproteobacteria bacterium | reverse complement strand
GATGACTCCCAGCGCGCCCCCGTGAAAGGACATGCCCCCGTGCCACAGCTTCAGCCCCTCGAGCGGGTGGGCCAGATACATGCTGAAATTGTAAAACAGAACATAGCCCAAACGGCCGCCCACAATGACCCCCGCGATGGCCCAAGGGAGGAAATCATCGATATCCGTCCGGGTGGGGCGCTTGTCGGGATTCAGACCGGCCAGATAAAGCGCTCCCCGCCAGCCCAGAAGAAATCCGCACAGATAGGCGAGCGCGTACCACCGGATCGGCAGGGGACCGATCCACAAAGCCACGGGGTCCAGTATGGGAAACTCAAGGGCCATGGCCTTCACCATCCATCGTCAGAGATTTTCACGGGCAAAAACGGCGTATTCAAAAAATGCGCGCGCTCATGCCTTTGGGGCAATCTATAGGGTTCGGATTGGTTTTTAAAGCCTCACCGGGCGGCAGGCGTCTCTTAGGAAGGAGAGGGGGGTGGCGGCCGGGGAGCCGAAGGCTGCGGCTTTTGATCCCTGGGAGGGGCCTTTGCGGGAGCCTGGATTTCTTTTTTGTGGGGTTCTTCAAAGGAGCCATCCTGCACAAGCATCTCAATGAATCTTTCCGCCGCCCAGGTTTTGTGACGCGAATCTTGACCCATGGTGTTCCCCTGTGTATGACGGCTTTTGATGACGGTATCATGTCGTCCATATCTATGTCAATTTTTGAACCTTATCCACGGGGGCGAACCCGCAAGCAGGAAAATTTCTCTTATCCACAATAAAAACATCCAAAAGAATGTTGAAACTCGTCACGGGCCCATGGTACACCGACGCACGATTTGCCGAGGGATCATGATCTTCAAGGACAAAATAGCGGAGAAGCTGAACACCGGAAAGATTCTGGGCGATGCCGCCCGTTTCGCCGGGGGCGCCGCCGGCGCGCTGAGCGGGCTGCGCCAGACCATCAGGCAGGAAGTCAGGGCGCGAATCGATGAGCTGGGAACCCGTCTCGATTTCGTGCCGCGCGAGGATTTTGAAAATCTGCAGACGATGGTGCGCGAATTGCGTGAGCGTCAGGATGAAATTCTAAAGAGGCTCGATACGCCTTTATCCCCGAAACCATCCTCGGGGGCGGCGAAAAAGAAAACCCCGGCCAGGAAGCAGGATTAAAAAACCATGACAGGCGATATGCGTTTGACCGGGGACACCCACAGCAATCCTCTCGATAATGTTGAGGAGTTTCTGAGCATCAACAACTGGGTCTTCGACCGGATGACCGATGACGAGCTGATCGTCCAGCTCCAGGGAAAAGCCTGCACATACCGCCTGTTTTTCATCTGGCAGGCCGACATGAGCGCCCTTCAGTTCTGCTGCCAGTACGATTTGACCGTGGCCCCCGGCAATATGGACGCCGCCGCCCGCGCGCTGCTGAAGATCAATGAGAATCTCTGGATGGGGCATTTCGACATCCCGCAGGGCAACTCCATGCCCAGTTTCCGCCATACCTGCCTGTTGCGCGGGGTGAGGGGCCTGTCGGGAATCGACCATATCGAGGATCTGGTGGATATCTCCCTCGCCCAGTGCGAGCGCTATTATTCCGTGTTCGATCTCCTGGCCCGGGGCGCCGACGCGATGGATGACGACCTCAGCCTGGCCCTTATGGACACCTCCGGCCGGGCCTGATCTTCCTGCTCTTTTCTGCATCCCCCGCGAAAGCGGGGGCCTTTGAATAAACAGGAAGATCCCCGCTTTCGCGGGGAAGGCAGAAGGGGAAGTTCTTCAAACTGAGTTATGGCTCTCTGGTTAATTATATTGACAGATTTTTATTTCTCCCTTAGAAATATGAAAATAAAGAAGGGGTGGCAATGAAGATTTTATCGCAAGCGGGCTTAGATATTATCAGGCAGGCTCATAGTCACGAAATTTATAAAGTTGATGTGTATGGGGATGTTTCCCTTCAGGAAGCGGCTCCCGAAGATCTCCCTCTTGAAAATTTCAAGGGAAGACTGACCGCTGCGCTTATGAAGGATAGAGAAGGAATATATATGGGGGTTAGAAGAACCCCCAAAAATTTCGAGCTTATTACGGCCTATTTTACCCAAGTAGCCAGCTCGGGGGAAGCGTTTCGGGAGTCTACCAGGCAGGATCCGCGCGTGGGGGCGGTTAAAGCGCCTGAAGAAATTCCTGCCGGCGCTCTCATGCATTACACTAGGAGATTCCCAAATTCTTAAGCCGTCATCAGCCCGGGCCTCATTATTTATTTGACCAATTATCTCTTTTCGTTTAATGACATAAGGATGTCAGAAAATGCAGGCACCATAAGCGAATTCTCGGGCAATTTTTTTGAGATTGTTTTCAAGAACGGGCATCATAATGAAATCTATAAGGTTAACGCTTATGGAGATGCAAGCTTAGAGCAGAAGTTGGATCCTGAGGCATCCCAGGAAACGTTGAATCTCCAAATGGAAAAAGCCGCATGCGCTGACCGGACAAGTCGTTTTGCCGGGATCTTTGAAACGCGCGATCAAAAAAGAATATCCTTGGCTTTTTATTCGGCCTGCTTAGTTGAAGCCCGAGAGAGCGCTCTTCTGCAAATGAGGCAACACAGTAAAGGTATCAGCTACAAGAATGAAGAAATACCCTCAGAGGGCGTTCTTATTACGGAATGTAGGATTAAAAAACCCAATCGCTTCCCCTAACCCCTTGAAATTCCCGGCCCGAAATGGGAAGAAGCACCATGACGATAAAGGTGCCTGATGAATGATATTCGCCCCATACGAAAAGCCGTCTTTCCTGTGGCCGGTCTGGGCACGCGGTTCCTGCCCGCCACCAAGGTCATGCCCAAGGAGATGTTGCCGATCAACGACCGGCCTCTGATCCAGCATGTCTTCGAGGAAGCGCGCGAGGCGGGGATCGAGGAATTTATCTTCGTCACCGGACGCTATAAGGAAATGCTCGAGGAGCATTTCGATTTCCAGCCCGAGCTTGAACAAACGCTCGAAGCGCGCGGAAAAACCGACATGTTGCAAAAAGTCCGGGATTCCGAAATTCCCGCGGGCCGCCTCTTCCTCACCCGTCAGCCCCGGCCACTGGGCCTGGGCCACGCCGTATGGTGCGCCAAGAAACTGGTGGGCGACGAGCCTTTTGCCGTGCTGCTGCCCGACGATATCATTCAAAATCCCACCGGCTGCCTGCAGCAGATGATCGAAACCTACAATGAAAAAGGCGGCAACGTCGTCGCGGTTAAAAACATCGCGCGCGAAGATACCGGCAAATACGGAATCCTCGATATCGACAAAGATGACGGCCACACCGTGTCGGTAAAAGGCCTCGTGGAAAAACCCGAGCCCGCCAAGGCGCCCTCGACGCTCAGCATCATTGGCCGCTACATTCTCCAGCCCGAAGTGTTCGAATATCTCGACGCTTTCGAAACCGGCGCGGGCAACGAAATCCAGCTGACCGACGCCATGGCCCGCCTGCTGGGCCGCCAGCAATTCCACGGTCTGCGCTTCGACGGCAACCATTTTGATTGCGGCAGCCGCCTGGGGTTCATCGAGGCCAACATCGCCTACGGCCTGGCCGACCTCGATATCGGGGCGGACGTGGAAAAAATCGTAAGAGGCCATGCCGGAAATTTTGAATAAAATGCCGCAAGAGGGCGCTCATATTTTCTCTCCCACGCTGCTGCGGGAATACGATATTCGCGGGATCGTCGGCGATACGCTCGGCGAGGCCGACGCGCGCGCGCTGGGCCGGGCGTTTGGAACTTTTGTCCGGCGGCGAACGGGGCGGGACACTCATATTTGCGTGGGCTATGACGGACGCCTGAGCTCCCCCGCCCTGTGTGACGCCCTGATCCTGAGCCTGACCGATACCGGCGCGCGGGTTGAAAATATAGGGCTCGGGCCTTCGCCCATGCTGTATTTCGCGGTCAAAAGCCGCCAGGCCGACGCGGGGATCATGATCACCGGCTCCCACAATCCGGCGGATTATAACGGATTCAAAATGATGCTCTATGGCGAGCCCGTCTACGGCCAGCTCATTCAGGATATCGGAACCCTCGCCGCGCACGGAGATTTCGAAACCGGCGCGGGCCACGCCGGGACGATTGATATTCAAGACGCCTACACCGCGCGTCTCCTGCAGGACCATACGGGTACGAGGCCCCTGACCATCGCGTGGGATGCCGGGAACGGGGCGGCGGGGGAGATCCTGCGCCGCCTGACCGCCCGTCTGCCCGGAAATCATATCCTGCTGCATGACGAGATCGACGGAACATTCCCCAATCATCATCCCGACCCGACGGTGGATGAAAATCTGCGAGACCTTCAAAAAGCTGTGCGCGATCACCAATGCGATCTGGGCATCGCCTTTGACGGCGACGGCGACCGGATCGGCGTGGTGGATGAAAACGGCGCGGTTTTGCGCTGCGATATCCTGATGACGCTCTACGCTCGCGAGGTGCTGAGCCGCCATCCGGGCGCGGCGATTGTCGGGGATGTGAAATGCTCCCAGGTGATGTTCGATGAAATCGCGCGCCTGGGCGGCCGGCCCGTGGTCTGGAAGACGGGCCATTCCCTGATCAAGGCGAAAATGGCTGAATTAAAGGCCCCGCTGGCCGGCGAGCTGAGCGGGCATATTTTCTTCGCGGATCAATATTACGGGTACGACGACGCGCTTTACTGCGCGGTTCGCCTTCTCAATTTGGTGAGCGCGGCGGGCGGAGGATTGTCGACTCTGACCTCTCATCTGCCGGTTCTCCATAACACGCCTGAAATCCGTTTTGCTGTGAAGGAATCCGAAAAATTCGCTCTGGTGCCGCGCGTCATTGAAAATATAAAAGCCGCCGGGAATAGGGATCTAACCATCGGAACAATCGACGGGCTGCGCGTATCTGGCCCGGATGGCTGGTGGATTTTGAGGCCATCCAACACCCAGGATGTCCTGGTCTTCCGCGCCGAGAGCCACTCGGCGGACGGACTGGAGCGCCTGAAACGCGCGGCCGACTCGGAAATACGGAAGACCGGTTACGGCCTTCCGTATTCCGAGTAACTGTTCTCAACCGCGCCTTAGGCGGGCGGAGTTCGACCCTGCAAGGCATGAACCAGGGCGGCGATCAAGAACAGAACGAGAAATACAAAGAATATGATTTTGGCGATTTCCATCGACACGATGGCCACCCCGCTCATACCGAGCGCCGCCGCGATCAGCGCGATAACCAAAAACGATAAAGCCCAGCCCAGCATGGTGTACCTCCTTGGTTTAAAATCCTCTTGGGAAAACAACGTATAAGTATCTTAAAAGTTCCCGTGCGCCTGGAAAGGGTTTGGCACATTCCTGCTTTCGCGCCCGGCGCAACTATTCTATAATCCGCTGATACGCAAAGGAGACTTCAATGACCACCCCGATCACGATGCGCGTTTTGGAAATGATGGCCTCCAAAATCTGCCACGACCTCATCAGTCCCATCGGCGCGGTGAACAACGGCGTGGAATTCATGCGGGACATGGGCGCGGATTCCGCCGGCGACGCGGCGGACCTGATCGCCTTCAGCGCTGCGCAGGCTTCTGCGAAGCTTCAGGCTTACCGCATGGCTTACGGCGCGGGCGGCGCGGACGCGAACATCAAGCCCGAAGACGTATACAAGGCGATCCACGGGATCATCGTTCAGGACAAAAAAATAAAGCAGGACTGGGATTTCAATGCCGATCTGGGCTATGGGCGGGATTATCCGAAGGGCTACTGCAAGCTTCTGGCGTGCGCGCTTCTGCTCGCGATGGACTGCCTGCCCCGGGGCGGCGTTCTCTCCGTGAAGGCGGGCGCAAACGGCACCCTCATCCGGGCAGAGGGGACGAACGCCGCGCCCCGCGCCGGGATGGAAGAGGCGCTCAGTCTCTCCACCCCGATTGAAAAGGTCGAGCCCATCGTCATGCATGGTTACTTAAGCGGCCTTCTGGCGGAGCATTACGGATTTGATCTGGCTGTGGCCGAGAAGGGCGACGGCTTCATGAGTGTGGCTCTGGCCCATAAAGGGGGCGCATGAACCGCGCAATTCCTCCGGATACAGGCACGCTTCATTTCATCGGGATCGGTGGAATCGGGATGAGCGGAATCGCCGAGATTCTTCATGTTCTGGGCTATGCGGTGCAGGGCTCGGATCTCAAAGACGGCGCGAATATCCAGCGCCTGCGGGACAAGGGTATTCGCGTTACGGTGGGTCACGCGGCGGGTCATATAAAAAACGAAAAGGGCGAAGAGCCCGCGGCTGTGGTGGTGTCCTCGGCGGTCAAGGATTCCAATCCCGAAGTGATGGCCGCCCGCGCGGCGAAAATCCCGGTCGTGCGCCGCGCCGACATGCTGGCGGAGCTGATGCGCCTCAAGCGCGCGGTGGCGATCAGCGGAACGCACGGCAAGACGACAACGACCTCCATGATCGGGCAAATGCTGGATGCCGCGGGCTTTGATCCGACGGTTATCAACGGCGGGATCGTGAATGCGTATGGCAGCAACACCCGGCTCGGAGGCGGCGAATGGATGGTTGTGGAGGCTGATGAGAGCGACGGCACTTTCACGCGCCTGCCCGCCACGGTGGCCGTGGTGACGAATATGGACCCCGAGCATATGGAGCATTACGGAAGTTTTGAAAATGTCCGCGCCGCCTACCGGACCTTCGTGAAAAATCTTCCGTTCTACGGTTTTGCCGTTTTATGCACGGATCATCCCGAGGTTCAGGCGCTGATCCCCCATGTGTCCGACCGGCGCGTGGTGACTTACGGCTTTAACGCCCAGGCCGATGTGCGCGCGGTGAATGTCCGCACCGACGGGCGCGGAAGCGCGTTCGACGTGACCTTCGCGCCCTGGCTCGCGGGCGGCAGGGAACTGACCCTCAAGGATGTGATTTTGCCCATGCTGGGGCGGCACAATGTGCAAAATTCGCTGGCCGCGCTTGCGATTGCTCATCGCATGGGCGTCGCGCCGCCCGTGATGAAAAAGGCGCTGGAAGGATTTTCAGGCGTGAAGCGCCGCTTCACGAAAACCGGCGAAACGCACGGCATTACCATCATCGACGATTACGCGCATCACCCGGTGGAAATCGAAACGATCCTGAAGACCGCACGCAGCGCCGTCGAGGAAGGCGGGCGGGTGATTGCCGTCATGCAGCCTCACCGCTACAGCCGGCTTCATGATCTGTTCGGGGATTTCTGCGGATGCTTTAACGACGCCGATTCGGTGATCGTCGCGGATGTATACGCTGCCGGGGAAGAACCGGTCGCGGGCGCGTCCCGGGACCGTCTGGTCGAGGGAATTCGCGCGCGCGGACACCGCGATGTGCGGGCGCTTTCCGGGCGGAGCGATCTCTCCCGGCTGATCGGGGACATGGCGCGTCCCGGCGATTTCGTGATCTGTATGGGCGCGGGGGATATCACGGCCTGGGCTTACGCCCTGCCGGATGAACTGACGATCCTGCTGGAAAAAACCAAAGGCAGCGCGGCTTGAGATGCCTGCTTTTCTCTCCCGTCTCCGCGGTGAAATCATAGAAAACGCGCCGCTGGGCGCGCAGAGCTGGTTTGCCTGCGGGGGGGCGGCGGATGTGGTTTTCCGTCCCGCCGACATCGAAGACCTTCAGAATTTTCTGACCCGGTGGCCGCACGAAGAACCTCTGGCGGTTCTGGGCGGGCTGGCCAATATCATCATCCGCGACGGCGGTATCCGGGGCGCGGTTATCCAGCCCGGAAAAGCCATGGGCACGGTGGAGGTCCTGGACGGCGTGTATGTCCGGGCCGGGGCGGGCGCGCTGAACGGCACGGTTGCGGCGGCGGCGATGAAAGCCGGCATCGGCGGGCTGGAGTTCCTCTCCGGCATTCCCGGCACGGTGGGCGGGGCGCTGCGCATGAACGCCGGAGCGTATGGATCGGAGATAAAAGACATCCTCACCGGCGCCTATGCGCTGGACCGCGCGGGGCAGGACTATCGCTGGACCACGTATGACATGCCCATGAGCTACCGCCACACTCATGTCCCGGACGATACGATTTTCACCGGCGCGCTGTTCAAGGGCACGGCGGAGACTTACGAGACGGTGCGCGCGCGCATGGACGAGATCAAGGCGCGGCGCAACGACACCCAGCCCATCCGGGAAAAAACCGGCGGGTCCACTTTTGCCAATCCCTCTTCGGAAGCCTTAAAAAAATCCGGCCTTCCGGAAAGCACCCGCGCGTGGCAGGTGGTCGAGATGGTCGGGGGGCGGGGGCTCCGGATCGGCGGCGCGCAAATGTCGGAACAGCATTGCAACTTTATGATCAACACCGGCAACGCGACGGCGGGCGATCTCGAAATGCTGGGCGAGGAACTGCGCGCCCGCGCGCTCGACCTCTTCGGATTGGATCTTCACTGGGAAATCAAGCGGGTGGGGGCGCAGCTGTAATCTACAGCTATAAGTAGCCCTCAAAAAAGAGAGCCGCCGGGTCTAATCTCGCAAAGGCCGGACGGGGATTTATCCGTATGCTCTATTTTGTTTCCCGCCCGGATGGACTCCATCAGCCGCGCTATGCGGTCGAGCCCTTCGGCCACGCTTTCCGGGTTTTTTTTCTGCGCGTCAAAAGAAAGCCGGATCTTGTCGATCTCTGTGCCCATGGAGTTCTCCCTGCCGCGAGAATGGCAAGGTTTTATAACTATGTCAAGAATCACTTTTAAATCCGTGCAATTCTCTCATAAAGATCCGGCAGATCATTCTCGATCAGGATGACATCGCCGGCCCGCGCGTTGCGCCCCAGCCAGACCGACGCCTGCGCGAAACTGTCCTTCTCGAATAAAATCTTGTCGCCCCCGATACTCTTGAAAGCTGTGACGAAGCTGCGGATTCTGTCGGGATTCACCGCCAGCACGATGTCGCAATGAAGCGCGGCCAGCGCGCCCGCCTCTGCGTGCGCCTGGTCATGCGCCCTGCCCAGCTCCACCATGCCCGGCGTGATCAGGATGGTCCGCCCCCCGTCTTCCTTCAGGGCCGAGAGCAATTCCAGCGCGGAGCGAAAACCCGCCGGGTTGGAGTTGAACGCGTCATCGATGATGGTCGTGCCGTCCGCCTGCCGCGTGACCTCGAGCCGGTGCCGGATCTGCGGGATGCTCTTCAAGGCCGTGCGGATGGACTCGGGCTCTACCCCTAACGTGACCGCGGCCGCGAAGGCCAGCGCGGCATTCACCCCGTGATGCAGCCCGTAGAGCGGAACGCTGAAGGCTTCGGCTTTCCCGCCCCATGCAATCTCCACATCCAGCCCTTTTTTCGTCTGTTCAATCCGCCGGATCGAAAAATCAGATCCCTCTTTCTCGCCGCAGGTGAGAAAGACTGTGCCGGGCATGCTCGCGGGATCGAAAAATTCCAGGGTTTGTTCATGCACGATCATCTTGCCGTGCCGTTCCCCCACGGCTTCGGCCAGCTCGAACTTGGCGCGCGCGACGGTTTCCAGGGATTTAAAACGTTCGTAATGCGCGTGGCCGATGGCGGTGATAATCCCCACATCCGGCGGCGTCAGGTCGCACAGGCGCTTGATCGAGCCGGGGCCGTAGGCACCCATCTCCACGATGAAATATGTATGGGCGTCGTTGAGATCTTCGCGGATGATGCGCGTGATCCCCATCGGCGTGTTTACGCTGCCCGGCGTCATGAGGGTGGATGCCTGGGTTTTCAGGATATGGCCCAATATATGCTTCACGGATGTTTTGCCGAACGATCCGGTAATGCCGATGATTGTGGGGCGCAGGGTGTCTATTTTTGTCCGTGCCTCGTGCAGGTATTTTTTCTGGACGAAATATTCTTGCGGCCGGAGCAGGAGCACCGCCGCGATCAGGCTCAGCGGCACGGCCTGTACATTCACGATCCAGACCCACGGCGCGGGATATGAAAGAGTTAGCGCCGCGCCGCACAGGCTCAGCGCCAGGCCCAGTCCGAAAATCCGCTTCGCGCGCGCGGTCAGGACAAGTTTTTTCTTCGAATGCGTGCGCGGGTCGCGCTCCTTATAGGCGACGACGGCGAAGCACAGGAAAACGATGAGCCCCGTTAGAAAGCCGGGCAGAATCAATCCCGCCAGCGCCGTGGCCGCCAGGGCCATGCTCAGGCGCTTGTCGAGCACCGCATTTTTGACCGCCCATGTGCCAAAGCGCGCCGGGTCGTAATCGTCCTGCTGCAAAGCGTGAAGATAGGTCAGAAGCCGCTTGGCGGCAAAGGCGACAAAGGCAAGGAAGGTCAGAATATTAAGGACGATATGGATCATGGCACGGAAAACTTACAGGCCGGAGGCCCCAGAGGCAATGCTTCCGGCTTTATAGAATGCATGGCTTTTATTGACATAGCCAAAAAATAACCTATAAACTCTGGCAAGAGTTATATGGCATGACAAAAATATGAGGAGAAATAGCGATGGAAATAATCAGGAGTCCTGGTGACAGTGGTAATGAACCTTTTCACGTTGCAGATAGCCTGAAACCGCTTTTTAATGCCCTGGAGGAAGGGAAAACGATCAAGCGTATCCGTTGCATGGGTGGCAGCCTAAGCAAAGACAACCCTTCAAAAGATTTTTTTCTTCAAGATTTTGTTGCTGAAAGCTATAAGGTTGGGCACTGGGATGATCCCACTTGGCCTTGTGACCGCGTATCTGGCCGTGCTTCGGAGCAAGGAAAAAGTCGATTCTATATGAACTGGGTCAGGGAATTCAAATTATAGTCGAAGTCTCTTATTCCGCGAAGTTCGCGATGAAATTGTTTACCAATTTTGCCACCTGATGGCGGCCTTCATTCAGCACGCTGTAATGATCTTGCTCCGGCAGGACGATAAGCTCCGCGCCGGGGATCAGCGCGTTTAGGCGTTTTCCGATTTCCGGCGGGGTTTCCGTGTCGTTCTGGCCGTAAATCAAAAGCACGGGGCAGCGAATTTGCGCGGCCTGCGCGCTGAGATCTTCATTCACCACCTTCACGAACAGCGCCCGCATCGCGGGGCTGGCCGTGCGGTAATCCCTGCTTCCGAATTTTGTTTTCAGCCACTCTTCGTTCAGCCCCAGGGGAATGAGTTTTTTCAGAAATTTGAACAACGCCACACGGGCTTTCATAGAGAGTTTGCGGTGCATCGGCCTTTTGCGCGGCAATCCCGCACCGGCGATCAAAACCATCCCCCGCACCAGATCCGGATGCCGTGCGGCCATTTGAATTCCGACCCGGCAACCGAAGGAATGCCCGATCCACAAAACCGGTTCTTGTGTCTTGCTCCGGATCAGGGCCGCCACCGCGTCGGCGTAATCGGCGGTACCCCAAGCCCTAGGGGGCGGGGGCGAATTTCCAAAACCCGGAAAATCAATCAGGATGTGGTGTCCCTGTCTCTCGAAAGGGGAGGCCAGCGCGTCCAGGGCATGAAGATTTTGTCCCCACCCGTGCGCCCACACAATCACGGCGGGGCCGTTGCCCCGCTCATCGTAATGAATTTCATTGAAAATATCGCTC
>JAIOYC010000055.1 GCA_021741325.1 Alphaproteobacteria bacterium | reverse complement strand
GATAGGCCAGCAATTCCGCTGCGGAGCGCCGTTGGCCGTCCTTGTTCACTGGAATACCGTGCTTTTCCAGCTCATTGGGCGTGGCCTGCAGGCCGTGCGCCAGTGTCCGGGCGGCGTCCAGTTTTTCGGCTTTGTCTTCCCAGTGGCGGGCGCGCGCGGCCCCGACGCACCCAATCTCCAGACCCTTGCCGGTAAGGCGTTGATCCGCATTGTCCGCCCGCAGGCGCAGGCGGTATTCCGCGCGGCTGGTGAACATGCGGTAAGGCTCCGGTGCGCCGCGCGTGATCAGATCGTCGATCAGAACCCCGATATAGGCATCCGCGCGGTCCAGCACGAAGGTCCGGGCGTTTTCCCGGCGTCCCTCGAAAGCCGCCTGCAGCGCGGCATTGATCCCGGCCATCAGGCCCTGGGCTCCGGCCTCCTCGTATCCGGTCGTGCCGTTGATCTGCCCCGCCAGAAACAGGCCGGGGATTTTCTTGGTCTCCAGCGTCGCCTTCAGCGCGCGCGGGTCCACGTAATCATATTCGATTGCGTATCCCCACTCTAAAATCTTGACCTGCTCCAGCCCCCGTATGCTCCGGATATAGGCGTCCTGGACCTCGGCGGGCAGGGAGGTCGAAATCCCGTTGGGATACACCGTATGATCGTCCAGCCCCTCGGGCTCCAGAAAGATCTGGTGGCGGTTTTTATCGGCAAAGCGGGTGATTTTATCCTCGATGGAGGGGCAGTAGCGCGGCCCGGTCCCGGTAATATTTCCCGAATACATGGCGGAGCGGTGGATATTCTCCGCGATGATCTTATGGGTGCGCTCGTTCGTCCAGGTGATGTGACAGGCGATTTGCGGCACCCGGATTTTGTCGGTCAGGGTCGAAAACGGAATTTGCGGATCGTCGCCCGGCTGTTCTTCCAGTGCGGACCATTCGATCGTCCGGCCATCCAGCCGGGCAGGGGTCCCGGTTTTCAGCCGTCCGAGCGGGAATTCAAGCCGCTCAAGGGTCTGGGCCAGCCCGATGGAGGGTTCTTCCCCCACGCGCCCGGCGGGGATCTGCTCCTCGCCCCGGTGGATGATCCCCCTTAAAAAGGTCCCCGTGGTCAGCACCACGGCCCGGCAGGTGAACGCGCGCCCGTCCAGCGTGCGGAGCCCCCGAATGCCGCCTTCTTCATCCAGCGCCAGATCCTCCGCCCCGCCCTCGATCAGGCTCAAATTGGGCGTGTCGCGCAAAATCTCCTGCATCGCCTCGCGGTAAAGCTTGCGGTCCGCTTGCGCCCGGGGCCCGCGCACGGCGGGTCCCTTGGAGGCGTTGAGCATCCGGAACTGAATGCCCGCCCGGTCGGTCACGCGCCCCATCAGCCCGTCCAGCGCGTCGATTTCCCGGACCAGATGCCCCTTGCCCAGCCCCCCGATAGCCGGGTTGCAGGACATCGCGCCGATCGTGTCGAGCTTATGGGTCAGCAGCGCCGTCTTCGCGCCCATGCGCGCGCTGGCGGCGGCGGCTTCGCACCCCGCGTGACCGCCCCCGACGACGATGACGTCAAAATCCATGTCCATCGGGCTTTATAATCTGAAAGGGCAGGAAAATGCCATCTTTTCTTATTATTAGAAAAAGGAAAGCCCTACATTTTGATGCCGGACAGACCCGGATAGTTCAGAAACGGATTTTTCGCCAGCTCCATCTCCCGATCTGTGCCCAATTGGACCGAAGTTGTTTTTTGACTGCCAGCATGATCAAAGGCTTGTTTAACCGACTCGGGCCCCTGATAGAGCTCCTGTAACTGCCCGTTCTTGTAAAGCGCGCTTATCGCCTGAATAAGCCCAGGCTCGTAATGCAGGGCGGCCATGGCTTTTTCCGTTTTCGGACCATAGAAAAAATCTGGATGGTCCCCGCCTTTGGGAAGCTGGTTCTTATAGGCAAGACTAACCTGAACTTCGGCCATAAGGTTGGCAAAAGCTTGGCTGGTCTTCGGCCCCCAATTGCCATCGTCTTTGAGGCCAAGATGGCTCTGGATCTCTTTGATCGGATCGCGCTTCGGGGGCGCGGCGCTCTCTTTAAAGTCTTTCTCATCAGAGGCCGATACATTGTCTTCAAACAGCCCTTTCACAAATGGAAGGAAGCCAAAAGGGTCCACAATATCTGAAATTTTGTCGGGATAAGTTATGTGAGAATTTATATCGGCTATAATCTCACTGGCTCCGGCTTTTAATTTATCAACATTAAAAAATCCCGGATCTTTTTCAGGCTTGTCTGCGTCATCATAGATATATGTTGTGATTTTTCCTGTAGGAACGCCTGACTCATCAAACTCTCTGTCATAGCGATAATGGCCATCCTTGCCAGTTAGAGAGTTGTCTGCAAAGCTGTTTACATAAGTAATATTGCCTTCCTCATGAGATGTTCTCCAGTATTGTTCCTCATCTGTTCCTTCATTTACAAGAACATATACATCCTGGAAAGATTTTTTACTTTCTCTTTCAGAGCGCGTTACAAGTGCAAAATTTTCATTTTTTGAGAAAGACACCGTGGAGATTGCAGGTTTTCCGTTCCAGTCCGTTTGTTTGCCTTCTTCTAAAAGCTCGGCTTTAGATTTAGCTAAAAACCCGTTCGCTTCAATTCCTTCGCGGGTTCTGCCGCTGTAAGGATCATAAATCCAAACTCCATCCTGGGCATAAAAAGGAGCACCTATAATATATTTTTCAAGAGAATAGGGCTCAACAGGTTTTTTATAATGATTTCCGCCATCAGAAGTCGCCTCTATAATATTGCCGGTCGCTGAAGAAAGGATATACATATGAGGCATCCCCCTTTGGGGGATTCCGCTCTCTTTTTCTATTTTTGTTTCATTAAGATCAAGGACACCTCCTCCGGCACAAAAATAGGAAGCGGCTCTTTTAAATCCCGCAGCTTCCCGCGACAAAAAATTATTTTCAATTTTTTGAAGAATCAACCCCTCTGTAATATTCATATGAGAGCAAACATAGGCGTAATCTATATCTTTTGGATCTGTAATATCGTGGGCAAGATCATTCAGCTTATAGGAATATTCATTATTCCCACTTTTATAGTCTGCTCTATAGTTCTTTAATCCGGGAATTTTCAAAAATTCGTCAGAAATCATTTTACTGACGGTTTTTTCCCATTTTTCTCTATCACTTTGATTCCAAGAAGATTTTTCTAAAAGATCTTGCAGCTTTTGCGAATTTTCGATCTTTTTAAATACCTTTTCATGAACCTGGCCAATTGTTCGGGTATATGCGTCATCGGCGGCCAATTCTATGTTAAATTCACCCGCATCTCCGGTCTTCAAAATATAATTGAAGTTTATGATATCAGCGCCATATGGCGAGCGTATACGATTTCTATCTTGCAAAGGGATGTAGCCCTCTTGCGTACTGGCATTAAACGATGCGGTAAGTCCCATTGCGCCCCCTGTTTTTTATATTTTTATACTATTACGTAAAGGTTAAGTTTTTATTAAGATATAGAGAGAGTGAATCTGAAGCGACTGAACACCTCTCGAAACTCCAGAAGGACGAAAAAAATTGATCTGTGAGCTCTGTGGGTCTCTGTGGTGAATTTTTTTCCTTCGCTCCTTCGGAGCTTCGCGTAAAAATTAAAAATATCCTGTGTTTCTAGACTTGGGCCCACAACAATATAGGAATATTTTCCTTGATTCTGCCGCCGCGATCCGGCATGATGGAGCTCCGCCTGAACCGAAAGGAGCCGCCCATGAACACCACTCCCCCCGACACGGAACCGAAAAAGCCTGCCGAGCCCCCTCTGCCTCCCGTCTGGTCCCTGGTCGAGGTCCTGCGGGAATCTCTCTCCCCCGCCGAAGGGGAATCCTTCGACGACATGCTCCTCCGCCAGGCGCGGACGCTGGACACGGCGTTCCGGCGGTTCCTGTTCGACGCGGAATCCACCTGGATCAACCCCTATTTGAAGGAGAGGGGATATAGATACAACCAGGAGCAATATCTCCTCGCCCTGAAAATGCAAGGCCAGTGCCGCGCCGCGATCGACTCGGCCCGGCGCCTGAAAACCGCGGCGGCGAAAGAGTCGCAAAAATGACAAACGGACTATTGAAGCCCTCCCCGGCCGTGAAAAAACCCGCCCCCCGCCGCCAAAGCGGCTGGTCTCCCGAACGCCGCGCGCGCCAGGCCGCGCTGATCCGCTCCTGGCAACCCTGGACGCACTCCACCGGGCCGAAGACCCCCCAAGGTAAGGCCCGCGCCAGCCAAAACGCGCTGAAAACCGGCACGCGAAGAGCCGACATAATCGCCCTGCGCCGCGCCCTGCGGGACCAGCGCCTTTTTCTTCGTGCCGCCCGCGCGGTGCTAAAAATTCTCCCTTTATCATGAATCGCAAACATCATTGCGAGGCTGAAGAGGAAAGTTATGGTTTTATTTTACGAATTTAATTGACAAGGCAAATTGAATTTTGATACAAGACCTCTGTTTTGTAAAGTTAATTAATTAACATTAAGGAGAAACGCCGATGAACTCCCTGAAAAAAATCACCGCTCTCTTTTCCGTTGCCGCGCTGCCGCTCCTGCTTTCACAGGGCTGTGCCTCCAAGGCAGATTTCAACGCACAACACCAGGAAAGAATAGCAAAACACGACGTGTACGAAGGAAAAGTAAAAGAATTTCAAGCCTGTGCGCAGGAAAAAATCGCCTCCGATCCGCGCTTGAGCGGTCTTGAGCAGATCGATTTTTCCATATCGGATACCTCCGCCATAGAAAACCGTTTTATGGGACATTATGGATTTGCAGGGGGAAAACCTCTCTTGACCGTCTGGGGAAGCGATGGCTATTCCGTGCTCACAAAAGAAAACGAAGATGCCGTGCTCGGGCCGGATGACCAGGCCAAGCTGGAAGCGCTTGTAAACGAAATCGACGGGTGCAAGAACAAGGTCTTCGGACTATAAGAAGACGCCCGGGATTTTCGCTCACTTCCCAATGCAAAAATCCCTGAAGATCACGTCCAGAAGGTCCTCCACGTCGACCTTTCCCGTGATCCGGCCCAGAGCGCGAACCGACAGCCGCACATCCTCCGCCGCCAGCTCGGGCAAGGGGGCGGCCAGGCTCCGGAGCAACGCGGACCGCGCGTCTTCCAGCGCAGACCGGTGACGCCGGCGGGTCAGGGCGGGTGTCTCGCTGCGGCCCGCCAGCTTTCCCGCTCGCTCAACCAGCGCGGCGATCAGGCCGTCCAGCCCTTCGCCGGTGCGGGCGGAAACCCAAAGAGCGTCTTCCTGAGGCGACGCCGAAGGATACCCTGGCCCGGGTCCTTCGCTACGCTCAGGATGACGGTCCGATTTATTCATAACGGCCAGCGCGCGCTCATCCCGCAGATCCAGCGTATGTGCGTCCGGCGCGGAGGCTGTTCCGTCGAATACCAGCAGCCGGATATCCGCCTCCCGCGCCTGTTGGAGCGCGCGGCGGATGCCCTCGGCTTCAATGCCCTCTTGCCCGTCCCGCCCGATCTGATCCGGGCGCAGGCCCGCCGTGTCGGCCAGGATTACGGGGTATCCGCCCAGATCCAGATGGACCTCGATCACGTCGCGGGTGGTTCCGGCGATGTCGGAAACGATCGCCACGTCCCGCCGCGCCAACGCGTTGACCAAGCTGGATTTGCCCGCGTTGGGCGCGCCGATCACCGCCACCCGGATTCCCTCGCGCAGCCGCTCGCCCCGGCGATTGTCATCCAGATGGGCGGCAATCTCCGCCCTCAGGCCCTCAATCACAGGACGGACCTGCGGGAAGATCCCTTGCGGCAGGTCTTCGTCGGGGAATTCGATATCCGCCTCCAGATGCGCCAGCGCGTGCGTGAGCCGCTCCGCCCATCCGTGATAGAGCCGCGAAAGCGCGCCGTCCATCTGCGCGAGGGCCTGTGCTTTTTGCGCCTGTGTTTCCGCGTCGATCAGATCGGCCACGGCTTCCGCCTCGGTCAGGTCCAGTTTGCCGTTCTCGAACGCCCTGCGCGTGAATTCGCCCGGCTCCGCCTGGCGGTGCCCCTCCTGCGCCGCCAGAGCGGATAGAAGGGAATCGACCACCGCCCGTCCCCCGTGGACATGATATTCGACGACATCCTCGCCGGTGAAGCTGGCCGGGCCCTGAAAGGGCAAAACCAGCGCATGGTCGATCGTCTCGCCGGTCAAAGGGTCGCGCAGCCTGTGCAGGCCCGCTTGCCGCGCTCTCAGCGGCGCAGCACCCAAAAGCGCGGCACTCGCCCATGATTGCGGCCCCGATACCCGAACGACCGCCACCCCGCCGCGTCCGGGGGGGGTGGAAAGCGCGAAGATCGTGTCTGAAATCATTTCGATTTTTTAGGGGCCGTTTCGGGCGCGCCGCCCATGCCCATATGCTCCCAGAACAATTTCTGAACCTCGCCCCAACCCTGAATGGTCACGGGCAGCCAGGTTTTCAGCATCGTTTCGGGATCCAGCTGGTTCATGTTCTCCCGCAGCCGGTTTTCCAGATCCTTCATCAGTGCCGTTTGCATCGGCTCCACATCGGGAAGGCCGAAAAAGGCCCGGGCTTCCTGCGCGGTGCAATCTATATTGAAGGTGACTTTCATGGGCTTGGTGTCCTTTCGTTAAGAGCCGGTCGCGGGGATCTTCACCCCTTCATCGTGATACTGGTTGAGCTTGTTGCGCAGCGTGCGGATCGAAATGCCCAGGATATTGGCGGCATGTGTGCGGTTGCCCAGGCAATGCTCCAGCGTGTTGATGATCATATCGCGCTCGACATCCGCGATGCTGCGTCCGATCAGGGATTCCACCGCGCCCGGATTTTGGAGGGCTAGGGGCGCGGCGGTGTTTCCCTGCTCTTTGACGGCTGGGGCGGAAAAGGATGCAGAAGTGTTGATGTGAATGGCATCCGCTTCCAGCTCGTCTTCCAGGGAAACCAAAATGGCACGGTGCATCGTGTTCTCCAGCTCGCGGATATTGCCGCGCCAGCCATAGGATTTCAATTTGGCCGTGGCCATTTTCGAAAGCGCCTTTCGGTCGGTCCCGTTGGCCTGTGCGTATTTATCCGCAAAAAACTGAGCCAGCGCGGGAATATCGCCGGGCCGTTCGCGCAGCGCGGGCAACGCCAGATTGACGACGTTTAGGCGGAAATACAGATCCTCCCGGAATTCTCCCTTTTTCACGGCGGCTTCCAGATCCCGATTGGAGGTTGCGATGATGCGCACGTTAATTTTAACGGCGTCGTTGCTGCCCACGCGGGTGATTTCCCGCTCCTGGATCGCGCGCAGAAGCTTTGCCTGAAGCTGGGGGTGCATTTCCGTCACCTCATCCAGCAGCAGCGTTCCCCCGTGCGCTTCCTCGAACTTGCCGATGCGCCGTCCTGTCGCGCCCGTAAAGGAGCCTTTTTCATGGCCGAACAATTCCGACTCCAGAAGATTTTCGGGAATGGCCGCACAATTTACGGCGATAAACGGCCCGTCCTTCCGCTTGGATTTTTGGTGGATATAGGTCGACATCACTTCTTTTCCGGTGCCGGATTCGCCGGTGATCAGAACCGTGGCCTCGCTCGGCGCGATTTTCGCGGCCAGCTTCATAACCGGCTCCATTGCGGGATCCGCGGCAATCATGGTGCTGTGATCGTCCGTGACAGCCGCCAGGATCGCGGCGATCAGCTCCGCATCCGGGGGCAGGGGCACATATTCCTTGGCCCCGGCCTGAATGGCCTTGACGGCGGAACGCGCATCCGTGCCGATGCCGCAGGCGATGACGGGAATGTGAATACGCTCCGCTGCCAGACGCTCGATGAAGGCTTCGATCTTTTGCTTCACGTCGATCATGACGAGATCCGCGCCCTTGCCGTTCAGCAAGGCCCCCACGGCTTGTTCCGCATCCTCGCAGTGGATGACTTTCGCGCCCTTTTGCAGGGCGATTTTTCCGGCGTGGGAGATATAGCCCTCAAGCTGGCCGATAATCATAAGACGCATGGGTTTCTAGTCCTTTTCCAAAAAACCGTCCGCTAAGACTATAACAAAATAGCAATCTTGCGGGAATTCTCTTCACATCCCTGCGTGGTGAATTCTATATCAATGCAAGGGGGGAGAGTAAGGCCCGCCAGGCGCTCCGGCCACTCCACCAGCATCAGGGCATTCCCGGCGGTTTCCTCCCATCCGAGCTCCCGGATTTCCTCCGGATCCCGAAGGCGGTAGAGGTCGAAATGGTGAATTTCTCCCTTTTCGCCCTCATAGATTTGCACCAGCGTGAAGGTTGGGCTGGGCACTTCGAGCGCGGGATCTCCGCATAGGGCGCGGATGAGCGCGCGCGCGAAAACGCTTTTCCCTGCGCCCAGCTCCCCGCGCAGAAGGATGATTTCCCGTCCCGTCAGTTGAGGGGCCAGCGCCTTGGCGATCCGCGCGGTGTCTTCTTCACTGTTTGAAAGATGTTCCACGATCTGCCTATACTGTATTTTGAGCGTTCCCCACAAGGGCTCGCCCGTTCCTTTGACCAGGCATGACCATGGGGAAAACCATGAGAAAAACCGCTTTTCTTCTTTTCGCGCTGCTTCTTGTTTTTAACATTTCTCCCGCGCGGGCCCAGGATATTGTCGCTGAGCCAATCTGTTTCCAAGTCATCAACGAAGCGCCCTATAAGATTTACGGGAATTTTATAACCGATACCTATACGGCGCCGGACGGGTCTAAATCCCGTCATCGTTCCAATTTTCGGCTGGATGAGCCAGGAAGCGTTCACGAAACGGAAGGATATCCGCTGGACCGCGCGGAATTTTGCTCCTACGGACCGTTTCTGCCGGGCAGGAAGCTGGAAATGGTTCTGCGCACTCTGATCCCGATCTTTTCATGCACGACCCGGATCGACCAGGGTCCGATTGTCATCAAGGGCCGCCGCAAGGACGAGGGCGGGACGGAGACATGGGCCGAATGCTTTTGAATGAGGCCCATACTCAATGAGGAGCAAAGCCTCTATTTTCCGACAGCAGACCCCAGAACCATAATCATCTGGCGGCCTTCCATGCGGGGCTCCATCTCTATTTTCGAGAGATCGGCCAACTCGTCCCGAAAGCGTTTCAGGACGTCGAGGCCGATATCCTGGTGGGCCATTTCGCGCCCCCGGAACCGCATGGTGACTTTTACTTTATCGCCTTCTTCAAGGAACCGCCGCGCGTTGCGCATTTTGACGTCGTAATCATGCTGGCCGATTCCGGGACGGATTTTGATTTCCTTGACGTCGACGATCTTCTGATTCTTGCGCGCCTCGTTGGCTTTTTTCTGCTGCTCGTATTTATACTTGCCATAGTCAAGAATTTTACACACGGGCGGTGCGGCATTGGGAGAAATCTCAACCAGATCCAGCCCTGCTTCCTCGGCGAGCTTGAGTGCTTCGGGTACAGACATGACACCGCGCATTTCACCGTCGGCATCGACAACCCGGATCTCGGGAGCTCTGATTTGATCGTTCACGCGGGGGCCGTCACTGGGGCGGCCTTGTGGCCTTGGGGGTGGTTTGCGTAGGTTCATGGGTCCTATTCGTTGTTAAAACGGCTCACTTCAAGTCTGCTCTGAAATGATTGAAGAAGCATTAATAAGGCGCTTTGCATTGATGCGCAAGGGCTTCGATGGCTTGGGCTATCGACTCCACGTTTTGGTCCTGCGAGCCCAGGCGGCGGATGGCCACGGTGCGCTCTTCGGCTTCACGCGCGCCGACGACGAACAGGACGGGCACCTTCTGCAAGGAATGCTCCCGGACCTTGTAGTTGATCTTCTCGTTGCGCAGGTCCGCCTCGGCGCGGATCCCGTGGGATTTCAGGTCCCGCACCACCTCTTCCGCATAAGAATCGGCCTTGCCCGTGATCGTCGCCACCACGCACTGGACGGGGGCGAGCCACAGGGGCAGCTTCCCGGCGTAATTCTCCAGCATGATCCCGATGAAGCGCTCGAGCGTGCCCAGAACCGCGCGGTGGAGCATGACGGGACGGTGTTTCTGCCCGTCCTCGCCGATATAATGCGCGTCCAGCCGCTCGGGCATCACGAAGTCGAGCTGCAGCGTACCGCACTGCCAGGAACGGCCGATGGCGTCTTTTAAATGGAATTCGAGCTTGGGGCCGTAAAACGCGCCCTCGCCGGGCAAATCCTCGTAGGGCAGGCCGGCGGCGTCCAGGGCGTCGCGTAGCCCCTGCTCCGCCCGGTCCCAATTTTCGTCCGTTCCGGCCCGGTTTTCCGGGCGCAGGGCCAGCTTGACCTGCAAATCCTCGAACCCCAGATCCTTATAGATCGCGCGCAGAAGATTGCAGAACCGGATGGATTCATCCGTGATCTGATCCACCCGGCAGAAAATATGGGCATCGTCCTGTGTCATCTGGCGTACGCGCATCAGGCCGTGCAGCGCGCCGTGCGCCTCGTTACGGTGGCAGCAGCCGAATTCCGCCATGCGGATGGGCAGGTCGCGGTAGGACTTGATCCCCTGTTTGAAAATCTGGACATGCGCCGGGCAGTTCATGGGCTTAAGCGCCATGAATTCTCTGGGCTCTTCCTTGAAAACCTTACCGCCTTCTTCCGTGCTGGGCACCACGTCGGGCACCACGAACATATTTTCGCGGAATTTAGACCAGTGGCCCGATGCCTCCCAAAAGCGCGAATGCATCAATTGAGGCGTCTTGACCTCGACATAGCCGTCGCCCTGAATCCGGCGGCGGATGTAATTCTCGAGCTGGTTGTAGATCGTAAAGCCATGCGGATGCCAGAAGACGGAGCCCTGCGATTCTTCTTGCAGGTGGAACAGGCCCATATCCTTGCCGATTTTGCGGTGGTCGCGTTTTTCCGCCTCTTCCAGCTGGGTAAGATAGGCGTTCAGTTCCGCCTCATCGCGCCAGGCCGTGCCGTAGATGCGAGTCAACATCGCGCGGCTGGAATCACCACGCCAGTACGCGCCCGCGACTTTCAAAAGCTTGAAGGCCATGCCGACCTGTTTCACGTTTTGCATGTGCGGCCCGCGGCATAGATCCAGCCAGTCGCCCTGGCGGTAGATGGTGATGTTTTCACTCACCGGCAGATCCTGGATCAACTCGGCCTTGTAGTTCTCACCCTTGTCCTTGAAATATTGAATGGCCTCGTCCCGGTCCCACACCTCGCGCGTGAAGGGCGCGCCGCGCTCGACAATTTTTTGCATTTCCGTTTCGATGGCCGCGAAATCTTCGGTCGAAAAAGGCTCATTACGGGCGAAATCGTAGTAAAAACCGTTTTCGATCGTCGGCCCGATCGTAACCTGCGTGCCGGGAAACAGGCTCTGCACGGCTTCCGCCAATACGTGTGCGGCATCATGGCGGATCATCTCCAAGGCCGTATCGTCCTGACGGCGAATGATCTCGAGTTTAACGTTCTTTTGAATGGGCAGGGATAAATCGCTCAGCGCACCGTCAATCTTCACGCCCACGGCGGCCTTGGCCAAGGACTTTGAAATGGAATCGGCGATCTGCAATCCGGTAACGCCGGATGGATAAGTCCGCACGGATCCATCAGGAAGCGTGATATTCAAGGAAGATTCGAGCGTGGTCTGAGTTTGGATCATGGGTCCTGCAAATCTCTAAAAACGGCATTTTAGCAGGCTTTTGGGTTCATGAAAGAGAATTATCTCTCTCAATCCTGT
>JAIOYC010000054.1 GCA_021741325.1 Alphaproteobacteria bacterium | reverse complement strand
TAATAAGTCGGATGTTGAGGGTGGCGTTCTCCAATACAACCATATTCATATCGCCATTTGCCCGCCGGGCGCGGTATCGCAAACACTGGATAAGCTGAAGAATAGCCCCGCCACGGCACGCCAGAAGGCGAAATACATCCTGGCAACGGGCGGGCAAGATTTTCAGGCTGAAGAATTGACCAATGGCGAAACGGTCGCCTGCAATTATACAGACTTCCCGGATCATTTCGGTTTCTTCCTGTCACTGGCCGGGATCAGCACGGTCAAAGAAATCCGTGAAAATTCCTTTGATATTAAAGCAACCAGCCGCCTTAATCGCCTCTATGTTGAGCTTTTGAAGGATAATCCCGATTGGGCGACTACCGAACGCCGCCCTGACATGAACCATTTCATGGCGCGTTTGATCCCTTTCACCAAAACGGAAAGCAAGAGACCAGTCTGACTTGCGATATCGTTGTGTTGGAAATGGATCGGGCCGCCAATGCAATAGATTTCCAGTTCCTTGAGGCTAAATCAGGTCAGTGGGCCACTTTCCGCTTCTCTTTGGGAGGAGAGAATAGATTTTCTGTCGTTCAAACTTCTGGCGAGATTGTGAGCATCAATGCTGGTAAGACCGATATGCCACTCGAAGAGTATTTCTCAAACTGGCCCCCGCTTCTCCGCTTGGTCGATTTAACAGAACTGGACGCCGACCTGCACATCAGACCTCAAAATCCGCAGGAACTGATTATGCCTCAAGACCGCTTCGAGTCTTGGGATTGGGAGGGTATCGATTTCACAAAGGAATCTATGTGGAAAGATGGTGTAAAAAGGGAAAACTCTATTCAAGAACATGTTGCAAAATTCTTTATTGAAGGAAAGTTTGACGTAGTCTTTGATGATCCAGATCCTCATTAAGGCCTTGGTGGTATATATGCTGTTCTACTTGCTGTCGTGTCACAGCACTTGTAAAAAACTATGTCAAAGATTTATGGTACGGGGAACTGTGGTTGCTTTCAAGTGTTTGAAGTTTAAGTAAAGCAACCTGCGGCAGATCTTATGGCGACAGAAACAATTATAGGCTCGCAGAAAACTCAAATCGCATTTTATTCACGCACCAGCGATGCATGGACCGCCATGTATGACGATTGCGTCAAGGCGCAAAAATCTATCGAGTTCGAGCAATATATTCTTCGTGACGATGAAATCGGCCAGCGGTTTATGATGCTTTTTGCAAAAAAAGCCAAGGAAGGCCTGACAATTCGTGTGCTGCTTGATCGCGTCGGAAGCCGCGATATGTATGGATCAAAAATCGTACAGGACATTAAAGACCATGGCGGCGCTATTGAGTTCTATAATCCTATTAATTGGTTAAATTTATTTGTGCCAACAACGTGGTTTCCCCGCAATCATACTAAAACAATGCTCATCGATTCCAGAATTGCGCACATCGGAAGCGTCTGTCTTGCATCTTATATGGCGGATTGGCGCGACCTGCACGCCCGGATTTCCGGTGTTTTGGTTGATGAAATCACTCAGGATTTTTCTCATATCTGGAAGCGTACCGCCGACCGAACGGCAGTTTCGCGTGATACGGCAGCGTCCGGCGATCCGGATTTCGATTACCTGATTGCAAGACCGCATTTAACGCCGAGTCCTATATATCGGCAGCTACTTGCGCAAATACATTCAGCAAAAGAGCATATCTATATGGCGACGCCTTATTTTTTGCCCCCGTATGGTCTGCGGCAAGCGTTATGCTCAGCCGCGCAGCGCGGGGTTGATGTAAGAGTAATTCTAACAGAGCAAACTGATGTGCCACTAGCTATTCATGTCAGTCGTAGTTATTTCCCAAGGCTGCTTAAGAAAGGCCTCCGGATTTTTTCTTATAAAGGAACGGTATTTCATGCAAAATATTCTATCGTGGATGGAAAATGGGCAACCATGGGCAGCGTCAATCTCGATTATTTAAGTTTGTTGGAAAACCGCGAGGCTAATATTGTTATTACACGTCATGACGCCGTGCAGAATTTGAAAAAGCAATTTTACGGTGATCTGGAAAATTGCGATGAGATCGATTCTGATTTTTGGAAAAAAATCCCGCTTCATTATAAGATCATTGGGTATTTAGGGCGCAGTGTTAAAAGAATGATTTAGCCATGTCCTACAAAATATTATTCAGTAATATAGGTTATGCTAAGGGTATAAACGGCTCGCTCCGCCAGCACTTGGATTTTTTTGGACGCCATTTTTACTGCGCGGTTCCTGTACAGGAACAAGTTCTTGCGCAACTCAAAGCGATTATCAAAGCTGAAAATCCAGATTTATGCTGTTTTGTTGAAATTGACAGCGGATCATTTCATTCCGCGCAATTCAATCAGATAGAAGCTTTACTTGATGATCTTTATTCTTTTCACGATATCGCCGATAAATACGGACATAGAAGCTTTGTCGGGCGTCTGCCTTTGCATCGAGGAAAAAGTAACGCTCTTCTTGCAAAGCATGCATTAAATTTTGAGCGGCTTTATTTCCGAAACGGCACAAAACGCCTCATTTATAATGTTACTTTACCGTCTGAAATTCCTAGAGATATCCATGTGTTTTTTGCGCATTTCTCATTGAATAAAAGGGTGCGGATGCGCCAGTTCGAGGAAGTTCGCAAAATTATTCTTGATACGTCCGGCGAGACAATCCTGCTTGCGGATTTTAATATTTTTCAGGGATTTAAGGAACTCTTTCCACTTTTGAATACTGAAGATTTGATTGTCTTGAACAAAGAATCTGATCCGACGTTCACTTTTTCAGGTCGTCGCCTGGCTCTGGATTTATGTTTGTGCTCCCGTTCGCTTGCCGCGCGCCTCAACTTGCGAATTATACCGCAGCCATTTTCTGATCATGCGGCTTTGCTGGTGGAAATAGATAGAACCTGACATTGCTCAAACGCTCTTAAATCTTAGTCAGCTTATTTTCTACGGCGTAGGTAATGTTCCTTAAAAAAATGTGATTTAGGAACTTTTTCAGAACCAATTTGTTGATTCAGGAGCGGCAAAAATTACAGGAGATTTTTATGCAGCATGATCAAACGAAAATTCAGGAATGTATTCAGCTCGCTTGGCAATGCCGCGCGATGTGCCAAGATACACTCTTTAATTATTGTCTTGAAAAGGGTGGAAGGCATGTTGCAAAAGCGCATGTGAAAGTAATGACCGATTGCATCGAGATTTGCCAAACGGCTGCCGACTTTATGACGCGTCATTCAGATATGCATCTTTCTACATGCGCCGCCTGCGCGGATGTTTGTGAGGCCTGTGCTCAATCCTGTGGAGCTATGAACGACGAAGAAATGAAGAAATGCGCGGATATCTGCCGACGTTGCGCCGAATCTTGCCGTGAAATGAGCAAATCGCCGCACTCCAAAGCTGCGTAGATTAGTCAGGCTATAAAGGAGACAGCCATGAAGCGTTTGATGATCTTTTTTGCACTATTGGTTTTGATATTTCCTATATCCGCTCTAGCCGACACTGTGGTGGAACAGCGTGCCGCGATTCATAAGATGGAAGCGGACACGCTGGCTCGGCTTTACAAGGAGAAGCCCGACACGCAGCGTGAAATTCAAAACGCTGTTGGCTATGCGGTGTTTTCAAGCGGCGAATTGGCTCTTGTCTGGGTGAGCGGCGGCTATGGCCATGGCCTTGCTCACAATAACCAAAGTGATCAGGACATCTATATGCAAATGGCCAAGGTTGGTGTTGGTCTTGGGCTCGGTGCCAAGGATTTTAACACCGTCTTCGTTTTCCATGATCCGGATACATTTCAGGATTTTACGACCACCGGTCTTGATCTGTCAGGGACAGCGGATGCAGCTGCCAAAGCGGGCGAAAAAGGTGACGCTGTCAGCGGCGCGGCGGATGTTCTCCCGGGCGCGCGAATATACCAACTTACCGAGACTGGTCTTATAGCGCAGGCAATGCTGCAGGGAACGAAATATTGGCGTGATGATACACTCAATGACATCAATATCAGCGCCCCTTGAATCCGGTAAGAATAATAATGAATTCAAGGCGATTGTGAAACCAATTGACCATTAAAAAATTCATTAATAGTGAAGCCAAAGGAGAAAATGCTATGCCCAATAACGTTGAAATCGTAAAACGACTCTATGATGCGTGTATGAACAAAGATTTTGATACTGCGAAAGCGTTGTTGCATTCCAACTATACGCTCAAAGATCCTATGATGGAAATTAACAGCGCGCAGGAACTCCTCGACATGCTGAAAGATTGCCCGAGCGGCCGTATGGAGAATGTGGATTTCATTTCCGAAGGCAATAAGGTTGTAGGAGTTTTCGATGCTATAGCGATGGAACCCGTCCCTTCACGGATGCGCATGTGCAGTATTATTACTATCGAAGATGGAAAAGTGCGGGCTGAAGAGATGTTTTATGATACAGCAAAAATTCCTCAAGAAGTTAAGGACCTGATGCAAAAAAATATGCCGGGTAAAAAGAAAGCTGCATAGTTCACTGTTAGGTGCCAAAAGAAAAACTTTGTTACTTCAACCCGATCTATCGTCGCGGCCATTTAAGCTCACAGTCGAGCGCGCTATGGCTGCGGCACCAAATCCGAGCTTGGACGGAGTAAGGCTTGTGGAACTTACATGGGGTCACGGAAGAGGCCAGGACAAAGGGAGCCGAGACGGTGGTAAGAGTTGAATTCGTCCCAAAAGGTAAGGGGGCACAAGCCAGCGAGGGATGTGCAAAATAAAAAGGAGGGCTATATTCAGAATATGCCTCTGAAACCGCTTTTAAAAGGCTTTATCCACCTTTACCGCGCGGGAATATCCCCGCTTCTGCCACCCCGGTGCCGGTTCGAGCCCAGCTGCTCCGCCTATGCGCTCGAAGCGCTGGAGAAGCACGGCGCGCTCAAAGGATCATGGCTGACGCTGCGGCGTATCGTACGCTGCCAGCCTTTTTACACAGGGAAACGATACGATCCGGTTCCTTAAATACCGAACAGCCGCCGGAAAAAGGGTCTCCGGACAAGCGGCGCATCGTCAAGCATTTTGACCAAATTGTCGTCATCCTTTACCGCAACCCATTCTTCCTTATAGCTGCGGATCAGGTAATCCTTCAATTTTTGCTTATCCGGGCCTGTCATCAACCGATTAAAGCAATCCGCCAGCGTGTCGTCCAGATCTTCCAGGGTTTTGTTTGTAAAATCCTGCTTCTCCCCTTCCACCCATTTTTTATGAGAGGGTGCTTTTTCAATATTATAAATCTCTGCGGTGGAGTAGGAGAGACCCAGACTGGAATCCGTGTCCTGATTTATGCCGATCCGGAATCCGTTTCGTTTATAGTAATTCTTCTCATTATCAGTACAATTCCAAATATAGTTATGGCTCTCCTTAGTATCTTTCGGATCCGCGTCGTGCGTAAGATCGACATCAAATGAGTCCCTTATATCTTTCGGTCTCCGGATGTGAGCCTTGAAGTCCTTGATTCCCGCAGCCTTAAGAGTCATTACAGTCTTGTCGCACCGCCCTTTGACGATTTTATCCATTGCCCGCTCCACGACACGGGCACCCACCGTATTGAGCTTCTCATTGAAAATATCAATAATGGCGTTGTCGTCGTCAGACATACTCATTGGTTTCTCCCTTTGGAATTAGAGGGGAAATTATAGGAAATACAAATGTATGTCAAGTGTGGGTGGGCAGCCGTGCTTCCGTTTTAAATAAGCAGCCCAGCGTCATCCCGACCTTCCCCTTTCACCAAGGCTTCGGCGGACAACGTCGCTGGAATGACGGAAAAAGAAGCTCTTAAAACCGAGACATTCCCGATTAGCGCTAACGCTCCTTCAGCTTCTTCTCCAGCCAGTGGATCGTGTAATCCCCGCTGCGGAATTCTTCCTGCTCCAGGATCCAGCTGTGCAGCGGCAGGGTGGTTTTTACGCCCATGATGACGGTTTCCCGGATCGCGCGCTGAAGACGGCGGATGCATTCATCCCGTGTGCGACCGTGAACGATCAGCTTGCCGATCATGGAATCGTAATGCGGCGGGATCGTATACCCCCCGTAAATTGCGGAATCGAAACGAACCCCCAGACCGCCGGGGGCGTGGAATTTGGTAATCGTGCCGGGTGAGGGCATGAAGGTGTCGGGGTCTTCCGCGTTGATTCGGATCTCGATGGCGTGCCCGCGCAGACGGAAATTATCCTTCTGAACCATCAGCTCCAACCCGGAGGCCACGCGGATCTGCTCGGCAATCAGGTCGATGCCCGTGATCATCTCCGTCACCGGGTGTTCCACCTGGATGCGGGTGTTCATTTCCATGAAATAGAACTTGCCGTCCTCATAGAGGAATTCGATGGTGCCCGCGCCCCGGTATCCCAGCTTGCGGATCATGTCGGCGGCCAGCTTGCCAATCTCGTAGCGTTTTTCGTCATCCAGAACGGGCGAAGGCCCCTCCTCGATGAGTTTTTGGTGGCGCCGCTGGATCGAGCAGTCCCGCTCGCCCAGATGAATGGCGTTGCCCTGCGTATCGCCAAACACCTGAATCTCAATGTGGCGCGGGTTTTTAAGAAACTTTTCGATATAGACCGTATCGTCTCCGAAATTCGATTTAGCCTCGGCGCGGGCGCGCTGATAGCGCTCCTTGAAATCCTCCGCGCGCTCAACGACCTGCATCCCCTTGCCGCCTCCGCCGGAGGCCGCCTTGATGAGAACCGGAAACCCCATCTCCACGGCGATCTTCAGACCTTCCTCGGCGCTTGAAACCCCACCCTCGGAGCCCGGAATAACCGGCAGGCCGAGCTTCTTGACGGTCTGCTTGGCGGTGACCTTGTCGCCCATCATCTCGATATGCTCGGGCGTGGGGCCGATAAAGGTGAAGCCGTGCTCCTCCACCATGCGGGCGAACTGGGCGTTTTCCGACAGGAAGCCATAGCCGGGGTGAATAGCATCCGCGCCCGTGAGCGCCGCAGCGCTTAGGATGGATGGGATGTTCAAATAGCTTTCCCGCGCGGAAGGCGGGCCGATGCAGACGCTCTCGTCCGCCAGGCGCACGGCCATGGAATTGGCGTCCGCCGTGGAATGGACGGCCACAGTCTGGATTCCCATCTCCCGGCAGGCCCGGATGACGCGAAGGGCGATTTCGCCGCGGTTGGCGATCAGGATTTTCTTTATGGGCATTTTTTTTGAACCAGAACTCTCACAATGTTTTTTTCATCAAGACGACATGAGGATGCGCGCCCGTGGGGTCGCGCACCCTGTCAAAAATTTTCCAGCCATGGGCCGCGTAGAGATTCTGCGCATCCGCCGTAAACAGGTAAAGGGTTTTATAATTCAGCTTTCCGGCCTCGGTCTGAACATGGTCCAAAAATCTGCGGGCGTAGCCCCTGTCCCGAAAAACCGGATGAATGAAGAACGACGCCACCCACGGCGCCAAATCATGGATGTCGGGATGGTCTTCCTTTTTCAGGCTGATCATCCCCGCGATCTTATCCCCGGCCAAGCCGATCCATGTTTTGGGAAGGGAGGCGGTTTCTTTCGCGGCCGTGTTCCTGTAACGCTCCATGGTTTTCTCAAGGGTCCGGCCCGGCTGATGGCAGGACCATTCCCCGAAGCTCCACGCCGCGCAGGTATCGGCCAGATCAGGCCGTGCCGTCAGGGGAATGATGGACAAATCCTGCATGGGGCCGCGTTCGCTCTTGTTGAAAATCACTCAATGACCATAAGAACATCACCATATTCCACCGGCTGGGTGTCATTGACCATGATGTGCGTGACGGTCCCGGCCTTCTCGGCCTTGATGGGGTTCATAACCTTCATGGCCTCGATGATCAGGAGGGTGTCGCCCGCCTTCACGGTGTCGCCTTTTTCCACGAAGGCCGCCGCACCGGGCTCCGGCGAGGTATAAGCGGTGCCCACCATGGGGGACGTCACCGCGCCGGGGTGGCTGTGGGCGATCGTGTGGGGCGCGTCCAGGTTGGCGCTCTGGGGCATCGTGGGATCGGAATGCATGGAGTGCGCCATGGCCGGCAGGCCCGGCGCAGCCATGATCATACCCCCGCCCTTGCTGACCCGGATGGACTTATCGCCGTCCTGGACCTCAATTTCGTTCAGGCCCGTTTCCTCAAGGAGCTGTGCCAGCTCTTTAATTGTGCTTGGATCGATTTTCATGAAAATATTCGGATTATGCTGTGTTTGTTGCAAAAAACCTTGATTACAGCAGTTGGGGGATAATGTCAAAGCGGAGAGAGAAAGTTGTTAACATATATTATGTTAACATTTCAATCACTGTGATCCCTTGTAGAATTTCCCGTCATCCCCCAGGTGAATCCCGCATTCCTGCTTTTCCCGGCCCTGCCACCGGCCGCTGCGGACATCGTCTTCCGAAGCCGGCGGGGCCGTACAGGGTAGACAGCCGATGGAAAAATATCCCTGCGCCCTGAGCGGGTGCGCGGGCAGGCCGCGCCGCTCAAATTCCCGCTTGATATCCTGGGCACTCCACGAGGCCAGCGGATTTATTTTCACGCGCCCCTCGGAAGCCTCGATCAGGGGCAGCGCGGTACGCATCCCGCCGTGATACCGCTTGCGTCCCGTAATCCAGGCATCAAAGCCTTTTAGGGCCTTTTGAAGGGGCTTGACCTTGCGAATCGTACAACAGGCATTCGGATTGCTCTGCCACAGAGTTCCATCCGGATCGGAGCGGGAGGTGTCGGTGTAATCCGGATAAATAGTCCTGATATTGCTCAACCCCAGGCGCTCGACCAGCAGATCCCGATAGGCGAGGGTTTCCGGGAATAATTTCTGCGTGTCCAGGAAAACGACCGGAAGGCCGGAATCGATCCCGGACACCATGTGCAGGAGCAAAGCCGCCTCCGCCCCGAAGGAGGAGACGAGGCAAAGCCGTCCCGGAAAAACGTCGCGGATGAGGGGCGAAAGCAAGGCCTCCCCCTCAAGATTTCCGTAGCGTTCCAGCAGATCCTGGGCCTGTGCGACCGAATTCATCCTTCAAGGATGTAGCGTAATTTTCCATGTTGGTACAGGCTTCTTGCCAAGGGTGCCGAGATGGTCTATTGAAACCGGATCGTCCGGCGAACGGGATCCAATGCCCCCGCTCAACACGATAACCGGTTAAAACGGCTTGCAATGGATGGAGAGGCTGGTAGAGTCCCCATCCAGGCCGTTTTCTGACACTTAACAAACCAATGAGGGATTATAACGATGAGTGACATTGCAGGACGCGTAAAGAAAATCGTAGTGGAGCATTTGGGCGTGGATGCCGACAAAGTCGTGGAAGGTGCCAGCTTCATTGACGACCTGGGAGCCGATTCACTCGATACCGTTGAGCTGGTCATGGCCTTTGAGGAAGAATTCAGCGTAGAGATTCCCGATGACGCCGCCGAAAATATTCAAACTGTCGGCGATGCCATCAAGTTTATTCAGGACAATGCTGCTGAATAACCGCCGTATAACGAACAAAAAGCCCCGCGATACAAACGGGGCTTTTTCCTTTTTTTCTTAAGCCACTAGATAAAAAACGATAAAATCATGAGACGCGTTGTCGTTACAGGCATGGGCATGGTATCCCCACTGGGAGCGGGCGTGGACCACAACTGGTCCGCGCTGACCGCCAGCAAAAGCGGAATCCGGAAAATAGAGCATTTCGAAGCATCGGATATCGCCTCGCAGATCGCGGGCATCGTTCCACGGACCGCCGAACAAAACCCGACAGACGGCGCTTTCAATCCCGATTTGTTCGTGGACCCCAAGGACCAGCGGAAAATCGATGATTTCACAATCTACGCTCTGGCCGCGGCCTATGAAGCCGTCAAGGATAGCGGCTGGTCGCCCGATACCGACGAAGGCAAAAACCGCACAGGCGTTTTGATCGGCTCCGGCATAGGCGGCCTGGGCACGATGAACGAAACGGCTCTCACGCTTGCAGAGCGCGGCCCGCGGCGCATTTCCCCTTTTGCCAACCCCGCGATGCTGATCAACCTGGCGTCGGGGCATGTTTCCATCCGCTACGGCTTTCGCGGCCCGAATCACGCCGTTGTCACGGCCTGCGCCAGCGGCACGCACGCGATCGGGGACGCCGCGCGCCTGATCATGCTGGACGACGCGGACGTAATGATCGCGGGCGGCGCGGAAGCCGCCGTAAACCGGCTGGGCGTGGCCAGCTTTGCCGCCGTGCGCGCCCTGTCCACCGGATACAATGACCGGCCCGCCGAAGCTTCCCGCCCCTTCGATGAGGGACGCGACGGATTCGTGATCGCGGAAGGCGCCGGCATGCTTATTCTGGAGGAATACGAACACGCGAAAAAGCGCGGCGCGAAAATCTACGGCGAGATTGTCGGATACGGGCTTTCGGGCGATGCCCATCATATCACCTCCCCGGCGGAGGATGGCGACGGCGGATTCCGGGCCATGCAGGCCGCGCTGAAACGGGCCGGGGTTAATCCTGAAGACATCGGATATATCAACGCGCACGGCACATCCACCCCCGTGGGCGACGGGATCGAATGCACTGCGATCAAGCGCCTGTTCGGAGACACCATCAGCACCGTTTCCATGTCCTCGACCAAATCCTCGATTGGGCATCTTCTGGGCGCGGCGGGCGCGGTGGAGGCCATCTATACGATCAAGGCCCTCCAGACGGGCATTCTTCCCCCCACTTTGAATCTGTACGATGTCTCGGAGCGCTGCCAGGGGATCGACCTGATCCCGCACAAAGCGAAGGAGAAGAAAATTACATACGCGCTTTCGAACTCTTTTGGATTTGGCGGCACAAATGCAAGTCTGGTCATGAAGACGGTCTAGGGCGTGTGCCTAATCTTCCTGCGGAGATTTATCCCCGCCGCCCGAACAGCTTTTCAATGTCGCCGAGCTTCAGCTCAATGAAGGTGGGGCGTCCGTGATTGCACTGGCCCGAGAGAGGCGTTTGCTCCATCCGGCGCAGCAAGGCATTCATTTCCTCCGCGTTCATCCGCCGCCCCGACCGCACGGACCCGTGACAGGCCATGCGCGAGAGCACTTCATTCAACATATTTTCCAAGCTGTGAAGTGTGTTGTTTTCAACCAGACAATCGAGAATGTCTCGAATCAGATCCCGCACCGGGAATTTATGCCCCAGCAGGGCGGGAAGAGCCTGCACGGCGATGGATCCCGCCCCAAAGGGCTCGATCTCGAGCCCCAGCCGCGAAAGCTCTCCGGCATGGGCCAAAATCGTCTCGCAGGACGATTCGTCCAGATCCACGATCTCAGGACTCAGAAGCCCCTGTTTTTCAATGCCCCCCGCCTCCATCTGGCGCTTGAACTGCTCGTACACAATACGCTCATGCGCCGCGTGCTGGTCTATGATCGTCAGCCCGTCTTCGGTCTGCGCGATGATGTAGTTCTCATGGATCTGCGCCCGCGCGGCCCCCAGCGGATAGCGGTGGTCTTCCGGCACCGGCGCGTCTTCAGCCCGGGCGGAAGGGGTTGCATCGAAGGCCGGAAAATGGCTGTAAGGCGGAGAAAAATCCTCCGCCAGATGGCCGTGGGAGGCCGGAACGGCGGGAGCCCTGCGGTGAAAAGGAAGGGCCGGCCCCAAAGACGGACGGAAGGACGACAAGGCCCCCGAGGAGACCGTGGAGGATGAGCGGTGTCCGCCCTCCAGCAGGGCATGTTTCAGGGCGCTGATGATCAATCCGCGCACCAGGGGGGGATCGGAAAAGCGGACCTCGGCCTTAGCAG
>JAIOYC010000053.1 GCA_021741325.1 Alphaproteobacteria bacterium | reverse complement strand
CCGCAGCAAGGAGGCGGAGAGGGCGCACAGGGAAAATCTCCTAAGAAGACGGCTTCCCAAGTTTATCAAGGAGCCAAACAAGGGGCCCAAAAGGAGTTCAGGCCGTAGAGGGGGCGCTGGGGCGGGTTGATCAATCGGTCAGGGGCGCGGCCCAAGTCGCCGGGAAAGTCGGCGGACAGGTGAGGGATAAGGCCTTGCTCTCCCCAATGCCTGTGACTTTAGTTGTCATGGGACTAGTGGCTGCTTGGTTATTTCTTAAATCCCCGGCGGAGGAAAATCCAAGCATACAAGTTTCGACAAAAATACCGGTTCCTGAGGCGCAGGCCGGAGGGAGTTCAGGAGCGGTTTCGGCCTCTATAGAAACGGAGAAATCCACCGATAAACCCTGGCGTTTAGGGCAGATATTCAGGGGATGGGGAAAGGAAGAAGATCCTGTCTCCGGTCAGAAACTGGGGGAGTACAGCCTCGTTCCTGAAAAAGAGCACAACCTCTGGATCGACAAATTCGGGGGAGGAAGTCAGGAAACTCCGCCGGAGCTGAAAGCGGTCTTGGACAATGCCCCAGACATCAAGGAATATTTGGACGGCAAGAAAGTCGTTGTCGTATGCGGCGGAAAGCAGGTGTCCGTGCCGATCAACAAAGGCACATTTGCCGTGGGGGCCGGATTTAAGACAGAGGCGAAGCTTGAGGAAGAAACGATAACCTATACCTTCACGCGATCCGCGAAAGGTGCGCCAAAAGGGCGGGAGCCGGATTACAAGGGCACCTGCGTCATGTCGGCCAAGGGCGAGATTCTGGAGTTTTCTGCAAAGTAACTAACGGCCGCGCTCTTTTTTTGCGGGCGACAGCCATCCCCCTTGCCAGATCCGCCCCCTCCGGCCTAGGATGGGGCGTTTTTACATCCGGATATTCCGACAGTGAGTGGATCATGACAAGATTTTTCAGCATTCTCGCGGCCTGCGCCCTTTTGGCGTCGTGCTCCTATTTTGACGAGCCGGAGCCGGTTTTGGATCAGCCCGCGGCGGAAAAGTTTGACCTGACGGCGGGCGGCGGCACGGTCGACAGCTATGCCGGATCGGGGGCCGGATCGCGGCAGTTGTTCTCCGGTGGAAGCGTTGAGGTATTTTCGCTGGATGGCGGGGCGGCGGCATCTCCGGTATCAGCTCCTTCTTCATCTCCGGTTGCGCCTGTGGCGCCTGTCCTGCGGGAACCTTCCGCGCGGGCGCCTTCCCTGTTTGATGAATCCGCGCCCGCGGCTTCGGAAACACCACGACATGAATCTACACCGGAACGCCTTCAGGAACCGGCCCTGATTTTCTTTGACCATGATTCGGCTTCATTGGATGAGGAAGATCAGAAAATCATCGCCGAGATTTTCGGATTTTACACGGAATCCAAGGAAGCCGGAGAATCCATCGGGTTTGACGTCGAAGGTCACGCCAGCACGGAATCCAGTATTTCCGACGAGACGACCCGGAAGATCGTGAATCTGAACATGTCCGCCGACCGGGCGATCGCCGTGGCCAAGGGCTTGATCGAGCGGGGCATTCCTTCGGAGTCCATCAAGGTCTGCGCGCTGGGCGAGACGGGCATGGCCGGAAATTCCGATTCCCGCCGGGTGGAGATCTTCCCCCGTCCCCTGCGCTAAAAAAATCCGAAGATTTTAAAAATGAACAACAGCCAGCCCTTCCGAATCTCCCTCGTCGGATTGGGCACCGTGGGCATGGAAGTCCTGCGCCTTTTGCGGGACAATGCGGATCTGATCGCGGCGCGCGCGGGGCGGCGAATTGAGGTCGCCTACCTCTGCGCCCGTGACCCTTCCCGGGAACGGAGCATGGATCTGTCCGGCTATGCCTGGACCGAGGATCCGGCGGGCATGGGCGGAGTGGACGCGCTGGTGGAGTTGATCGGCGGGGCAAACGGCCCGGCCTACGCGACCGTCCAAAAGGCCCTGCAGAATGGCATGTCCGTGGTGACGGCGAACAAGGCCCTGTTGGCCCACCATGGCTATGAGCTGGCGAAGCTGGCGGAGGAGCGGAGCGTGGGGCTGGCCTGCGAGGCGGCGGTGGCCGGCGGGGTTCCCATTATAAAAGCGATGCGGGACGGTCTGGCGGGCAACAGGATCACAGGCGTGTATGGGATACTGAACGGCACGTGCAATTACATCCTGACGCGGATGCGCGAGACAGGTCAGGATTTCAACGATATTTTGAAGGATGCTCAGGCCAGAGGATACGCGGAGTCCGATCCTTCCTTCGATATTGACGGCGTGGACACGGCGCATAAAATCTGTCTGCTGGCCGCCATTGCTTTTGGCGTGAAACCCCGGATCGAGGCCGTGTGCGTGAACGGCATACGCTATCTGACAGGCACGGATATCGGGTTCGCCACGGAGTTGGGCTACCGGATAAAGCTTTTGGGTGTGGCGCAGGCGCATGATGGCAGGCTTTCCTTAAGCGTTGAGCCTTGTCTGGTACCCGCGCACAGCCCGCTGGGTGTTGTGGAGGACGTCTATAACGGCGTATTCGTGGAGGGCGATTTCGTGGAGACGCCCTTGTTCACGGGACGCGGTGCAGGGGGCGCGCCTACGGCGTCCTCGGTTGTGGCGGATCTGATCGATCTCGCGCGCGGCCATCGAATCCCGGCGTTCGGCATTCCCGCCGGGAGTCTGGCCGAAGCGCGCTTTATCGACGCGGGAGAGCTGATGGGCCGCTATTACGTGCGCCTGAACGTGCTGGACCGTCCGGGGGTTCTGGCCGATGTGGCGGCGATACTTCGCGATCATCATGTATCCATCGAAGGGCTGCTTCAGCGGGGCCGCGATCCCGATCAGCCTGTTTCGGTCATGATCACGACGCATGACGGGACACGCTATGGCGATGTGGCGGAATCTTGCCGTCTGATTGGCAATCTGGAGGCATCCGTGGAGGCTCCGTGCCTGATGCGCATCGAAGATGATCTCTAGTTTTCTAAGGGTTTCCTATATGCTTTAGCCCCTGGGGTGTGATCGTATAGTGCCTGATAGAGTGTCCCCGGCCATCTATTTTTATCAGCGTGCTTTCCACATATTCATGGGCCTCCAGCCTTCGCAGGGAATCTCCCACGGTATCGGCGGGAGCGTCGGTTATTTCAGCAAGATCCAAAATTTTATATCCCGCACCGGAACCGGCATTTTTATGGTGCTCTTTGAGGCACACAAGAAGGCTTTCAAGTCTGGGTTTCCTGTTCAGGCCGGGCATGGAATCCTCGCGTTTTAAAAAATCCTTGTACCCCGTGTGAGCGGAGACTAAACCTAGATATATTGCAGCTTTTATAGAGGAATTATTATGAATAGTCAAGAGCAGACCCTCATCGACCGGAATCTGGCCCTTGAGGTCGTCCGCGTAACGGAGGCGGCAGCGCTGGCGGCCTCAAAGCTTATCGGCCGCGGAGACGAGAAGGAAGCGGACGCCGTGGCCGTGGATGCAATGCGCGATTCCCTCAACTCCCTGACCATCCGTGGACGGGTGGTGATCGGCGAAGGGGAGCGTGACGAGGCTCCGATGCTCTATATCGGGGAAGAAGTTGGTCTGGGCTGGCGGACAGGGCAGGGCCCTAAGATCGATATCGCGCTGGACCCGCTTGAGGGCACGACCATCACGGCGCAAGGGGGCAACAACGCGCTCTCCGTCGTGGCCATGACGGATGAGGGCGGATTTCTGAATGCGCCGGATGTCTACATGGAAAAGATGGCCGTGGGCGCCCATATCCACCCTTCCGCGCTGGATCTGGACGCCCCGATCGGGGATGTTCTCAGGAACGTCTCAGTGCAAAAAGGCGCGAAGGTAGAGGATCTCATGGTCTGTATCCTGGATCGTCCGCGTCACAAGGACCTTATCCAGGCCGTGCGGGAAGCCGGCGCGCGCATCACGCTGATCCAGGATGGAGACGTCAGCGCGGTGATCGCGACGGCGGATCCGCAGACCGGGATCGACCTGTATGTGGGATCGGGCGGCGCCCCCGAAGGTGTTCTGGCCGCCGCGGCCCTGCAATGCATCGGCGGGTTCATGCTGGGCCGTTTGGTCTTCCGCAACAAGGATGAGATCGCGCGCGCGGAGCGCTGGGGCATCACGGACCGTCAAAAAATTTATACGACCAGCGATCTGGCGCAGAGCGAAAACGTAATTTTTGCAGCTACGGGCGTAACCGACGGCACCATGCTGCGTGGGGTGCGGCGTTTCCCCGGAGGAGCAAAAACTTCCTCCATCGTGATGCGCTCCAAGTCAGGGACGGTGCGCCGCGTGGAGGCCGAGCATAATTTCAACCGCAAGACCTGGGTAAGCGGCGTATAGCCAATTTATGGACAGGCTTGATTAACAAGAGTCCCTAGCGGGACTCTTGTTTTCTCCGCCAATCCTGTATACAGGGCCTATGTCCTTGGTGATTCCTCACTCCTTCAATTGCGCGCGCTGGATTATGCACGACGCTCCGCTTGAAACGGTGGAACGCGTGGCGCGCCTCCATAATTTGCCAGAGATTGTGGCACGGCTTTTGGTGTCGCGGGGGATCGAGCCCGCCGCGATTCCCTCCTTTCTCAACCCTACGCTTAAAAACGATCTGCCCGATCCTTTTACCATGGCGGGCATGGCGGATCTGGCCGCTTATCTGGCCCAGGCAATTATGGACAGAGCGCCCATGGCCATTTTCGGGGATTTTGACGTGGATGGGGCGACCTCTTCCGCGCTTCTCTACAGGTTTTTGAAACATGCGGGAATTGAAGTGCTGGTCTATATTCCCGACCGTCTGACCGAAGGATACGGACCCAATATTCAGGCGCTGGAGGAGTTGAAAAACAACGGGGCGCGGATCGTTGTCTTGCTCGATTGCGGGACTTCTGCCTTTGATACGGTTGCGGCGGGCAGCGCGATGGGGCTGGAGATAGTCATTCTGGATCACCATGAACCGGAAGAGAGTCTTCCTGACGCGGTGCATCTTGTTAACCCCAAGCGCAGGGATGATCGATCCGGCATGTCCATGCTGGCAGCGTGCGGCGTAACATTCATGGCCTGCGTGGCGATAAACCGGGCTTTACGAGAGCGGGGATTTTACGCGAAAAATAATCTTTCGGAACCCCCTTTGAGGGAATGGCTGGATATTGTCGCGCTGGGAACTGTATGTGACATGGTTCCGCTGACCGACGTGAACAGGCTTCTCGTCCGCCAGGGCTTCGGGATGATGCAGCGTTCGAGCAATTCAGGATTGCGAGCTCTCATGGATGTATCGGGGCTGAAGGAGGAAATCACGCCCTATCATGCAGGTTTTGTTCTGGGTCCGCGCATCAATGCCGGGTCGCGGGTGCATCGTTCTGACCTGGGGGCGCGCCTTTTATGCACCGACGATGCCGAGGAGGCCCGCAGCATTGCCTGGACGCTGAATGACTGCAACGACAAGCGCAAGGAGATCCAGGCGCAGATGGAGCGCGAGGCCCTGGACTTGGTGGAGGCCCAAGGATTGGAAAATAATTCTGTGATTATCGTGGAATCGGAAGGCTGGCATACAGGTCTGAGCGGGCTTGTGGCCGGCCGGCTGAAGGAAAAATACGCCAAGCCCGCCTGCGTGATTGCCTGGGTGGAAAACGCGCAGGGCAAGCGCGAGGGGCGAGGGTCGGGACGATCCGTTCCCGGCATTCACATTGCGCAATCTTTTATGGACGCGCGCGCGGCGGGCCTGATCGAGAAAGGAGGCGGGCACGCCATGGCGGGCGGATTCACGCTCTATCCTGAAAATCTTCCCGCCTTCCGGGATTTTATCGCGGCGCATGTCTTGAGCCAGGCGGGTTCGGGCGGGATGACGGACGAGACACCGGTGGATGGGCTGCTGACGGTGCGCGGCGCAAAGCCTGATATCGTAAGGATCATTCAGGATCACATCGGACCGTTTGGTCAGGGAAATCCTGAACCTCTGTTCCTGTTTCAGAATATCCGCCTGCACAGCGCCGATGTTGTGGGCGGAGCGCATGTGCGTGTCATGGTGAGCGACTGGGAAGGCGGAAACCGCATGAAGGCCATGGCGTTTCGAAGCATCGGCACGCCGCTGGGCGAGGCGCTTTTGAAGCAGGGGGGCCGCCCCTTCGACCTGATGGGACGGCTGAAGCTGGATAATTGGGGCGGCACGGAGAAGGTGGAACTGCATATTACTGACGCGAGGGATGCGGGATAAGTCTTCCGTATTGAAAATCCTTGTTTTCCCGCCGTTAAATTACAGTTAGAGCCGAACCCGCAATTTTGGCAATATTTTAAATGGGGTTTTAAAGGCCCTTGCCCCCTCTGAATTGTTATTCTATAACATATGTTACAAAATAACAATTCAGAGGGAAAATGAATCGGTCAGCCGGATTGAAAATCGGATTCAACGATATCGCAGCCTGTATGATCATTCATATTTTGCTCGCCGCGACAGGTTTGGATCCGGTTTTGCATGAACTGGGGGAATCGCTTGGAATTGATCCAGGCGTTCCACACGCGCATTAATTTATATGCATTTCCCGCAGGTGCCGTGGGCCTCCACGGTGCTGCGCGCCAGGGCGAACCCCTGTGTTTTCAGAATTCTTTTTAAGGATTCATTCAATTCATGGTCATGAATCTCGGTGGTGCGGCCACAGGAGGCGCAGACCATATACTGCGAATCCCGATGCAGGCAGTGATTCTCCACACACAGCGCATAAGCGTTCAGGCTCTCGATCCGGTGAACTATGCCTACCTCGGTCAGGAAATCCAGGGCGCGATACACGCTCATTGCATTGCCTTCGGGAAATAGTGCCAGGATTTCGTAGGCGGTCAGGGGAATGCCTCGCTGGTGTAGGATCGCGAGCACCGTGCGGCGCGGGGGCGTCAGGCGCTTTCCCTGCGTGGCGCATAGGGTTTCCACGGGCCGCAGGAACTTTTCAAAATTCTTGTTCATCTTTCCGGATTGTTACTATATAACTCTTCAAAGTCAAGGAAATTGGGGGGCTATGAAAAAAGTTCAACACACGCTGTTCTGGACAATTATTCTGTCGGAAACCAGTCATGTCTTTTGCTGCGTGCTGCCGACGCTGTTCAGCGTTCTCAGCCTGCTGGCGGGCATGGGGATCATCGGTGTCATGCCCGTCTGGCTGCAGGATGTCCATGAGGCCCTTCATGAATGGGAATTGCCGCTCATTGCCGCTTCGGGCGCGGTCTTGGTCCTTGGATGGGCGCTGGAGTCCTACAGCCGTAAAATAGACTGCCATGATACGGGCTGTCATCATGGACCCTGCGGAGATAAGAAAAAAGCATCGATTTTTGTCCTGAAAATAGCGACTCTTTTGTTCCTTGTGAATGTGGCGGTCTACGGCGTATTTCACCGCGGGATGGGAATCTTTGGGCCTTCCGAGTCAGAGTTTCATGCTGATGAAGATCATGCATTTAAGGATCAATGAACTTTAAACGAACCGTTTTTGCATCGCCCTGAATTTCAAGGGCCCTGTAAAAGCAGCTTTCCCGGCCTGTATGGCATGTTGCTTCAGCGTCACCTTGAACCTCGACCTTCAGCAGCAAGCAATCCTGATCGCAGTCGGTCAGGATCTCGATAATTTTCTGCTTCGCGCCGCTGGCCGCGCCTTTATGCCAGAGTTCCCGGCGGCTGCGCGACCAGTAGTGGGCCTCTCCGGTTTCGAGGGTCCGGGCCAGCGCTTCGGCGTTCATCCATGCCAACATCAGGATTTCACCTGTTTGGGCGCTGGCTGCGATACACGGAATGAGGCCTTTTTCATCGAAGATGGGGGTAAAATCGTTAGTTTTCTCGATTCTCCGCTTGTTTTCTGCCATGATGCTCCCGCAGCGCTTGATTTTCCTTCTTTTTTATACTATTTCTGGCCGCTCCCGTAAAGTAAACATTATTGAAAAAATGCATTTTAAAGACCTTGCTCTGAACGACACCATCCTCAAAGCCATCACGGATTGCGGATATGAAACGCCCACGCCTATTCAGGTCCAGGCCATCCCGGCTATTCTGACGGGGCGCGATGTCGTGGGCCTGGCCCAAACCGGAACCGGAAAAACGGCGGGGTTCACCTTGCCGATGATCCAAATCCTCTCCGGTGGCCGTGCGAAGGCCCGGATGCCGCGTTCACTCGTTCTGGCTCCCACCCGTGAACTGGCTGCTCAGGTCGCCGAGAATTTCGAGACCTACGGGAAATATACCAAACTGACCCAGGCGCTTCTGACCGGCGGCACCTCCATGGACGAGCAGGTGAAAAAACTGGAGCGCGGTGTCGATGTTCTTATAGCCACGCCGGGACGCCTGATCGATCTGTTTGAGCGCGGGCGTATTTTGCTTCGGGATATCAAGATCCTTGTGATCGATGAAGCCGACCGGATGATGGACATGGGATTTATTCCGGATGTGGAAAAAATTGTCTCTTTGCTTCCTGCCGCGCGCCAGACGCTTTTGTTTTCGGCGACCATGCCGCCGGAGATCAGGAGGCTGACGAAAAAATTTCAGCGCGACCCGCAGGAAATCGCCGTTGCGCCACCATCATCCACAGCGGATCGGGTCAGGCAATTTCTTGTCTGGACCTCTACGCGCCGCAAGAAGGAAATTCTGGAAACCATCATCCAGCAGGAAGATGTCAAAAGCGCCTTTATTTTCTGCAATCGCAAGCGCGATATCGGGGAGCTGGCCAAATGGCTCGCCGCCCGGAATTACTCTGTGAAGGAACTCCACGGGGACATGGTGCAAAGCGCCCGTACGCGGACGCTGGAAGAATTCAAGGGCGGCGAGATCGCCCTGCTGGTGTGCAGCGATGTGGCTGCGCGCGGTATTGACGTGGACGAGCTTTCACATGTGTTCAATTACGATGTTCCGCACAACGCAGAAGATTATGTGCATCGTATCGGGCGTACCGGCCGCGCGGGCGCGGAAGGCCGGGCCTGGACCATTGCGACCCAGGATGAAGAAAAATATGTTTCGGCGATCAAGGCGCTTATTAAGAAGGAAATCGAGGAGCCGGGAGTTTCGGGCAGCCTGAACGGTCAGGAACGTTCCGAAGGCTCAGAATCATCAGAGCCATCTTCGCAAGCCCGTTCAGAGAGAAACAAATCAGGTCGTGGACGGTCAGGCAATCGGGATGAACAATCCCGCCGGCCTGCTTCCCCTGCAAAAGTGTCTGAAAAGGGATCTTCCCAAGAAGCCTCATCTTCCGGTGAAAATCCCGAGGGGAAGCGCGAGCCTGCTCCCCGACATGAGAGATCAAACATTAAGAATCTTGAGAAAAAGCCTGGGAAAGCCCTTCCCGTGCGTGGAGACCGTTCCCGGGAAGACCGGGAAGATTCTCCTGCGCAAGAGCGAGGTGATATTCGGGGGTTCGGCAATGATGTGCCGGGTTTTTTCAGGAAAGGCTGAGGAAACCCGCTCAAAAAATACGAACCTGAGATAACGCCCTATTCATACAGAGTATGTCCGATGGTTTCTCCTCATAATCCCCGAATTTTCTCCCTGATTGCTTTTCTTTCCTTATCGGCGGCATTTCCGGCGCGGGCCGAAGGGCCTGCTTGGCCCTGGGGAACGCGGATGAAGGCTGAGGCTTCTAATGAATCCCCGGCCCATACCTCCGTGGTGGTTGACCTGACCGCTATTCCTTCTGGACCTCCGCAATCTTTGCCTGTGCCACCCGCTCCGAAGAAGGAAGAAGAGCCTGTCGATTTTGAGGCGGACAGATTTGAGCATGACGATCAAAATGAGGTCATTACCGCCTCAGGCGGAGTTCACATGGTTCAGGCGGGCCGCACGCTGGAAGCCGACAAGGTGGTCTATAATCTAAAGACCGACACCGTGATGGCGTATGGGCATGTGGTGCTGACGGAGGCGAACGGGGATGTTCACCGCGCCGAGGAAGTCCAGTTGGAAAACGAATTTAAGAACGGGGTGGTGAAGGATCTGCACAGTGTTCTGGCCGATGGTTCCCGTTTTGCCGCCGTTGAGGGTGTGCGCACGGACGGGAAGAAAACCGCCATGGAGGATGCCTCTTATACGCCGTGCGATTTGTGTAAAAACCATCCCGACCGTCCTCCTGTTTGGCAAATTCGTGCCTCCGAAGTGACCCATGATGAGGAAAGCCGGAGTGTTTCATACAGAAACGCACGCTTCGAAACCTATGGCATTCCTGTTTTATACACGCCCTATTTCTCGCATCCCGATGGAACGATCAAGCGCAAGAGCGGGTTTCTCGCACCTTCCGCCGGATACAAGAGCCGCTTGGGCGGCTTCGCGCGAAGCAGCTATTACTGGGATATCGCCCCGGACAAGGACGCCACGTTTGGTGTTCAGGCCATGACAAAGGAAAATCCCCTCGCGCTGGGGCAGTGGCGGCAACGCTGGGATGCGGCGTCCTTGAGTCTGGATGGGGGCGTGACCTATTCCGCGCGTACTGACCGTATCGGAGGAGAGGATGTTCGCAGAGATGACGAATTGCGCGGGCATGTTCTGGCGGACGGGCTTTGGGACATGACGGACCAGTGGCGCTCGGGCCTGAATATAGAGTGGGCAACCGATGAACAGTATATGCGCCAGTATGACATCACGGATCGCGACATTCTTGAAAATGAAGTCTATGCGGAGCGTTTTTCGGGACGGAATTATGCGGTGGGGCGTCTTCTGGCTTTCCGGGATGTCCGTCTCCGGGAGGAGCGGGAGGATCAACCGGGCGTTCTGCCTGAAATCATAGCCAGCTTCAAGGGCGATCCGAATTCCATTCCGGTTCTGGGAGGGCGATGGGGCGTGGACGCCTCGTTTCTGGGTCTGCAACGCGACGGCAATGACCAGGATATGAACCGCATGGGATTGGCCGCGAACTGGTACAGGCGCTTTATTTCCGATTACGGGCTGGTGGGTCAGGCAGACGCGCGCGTACGGGCCGATGCCTATAACACCCGCGACCGTTCCGGGGTTCTGGCCGCGGGGCAGAGCGACAGTTCCACCGAAACACGCCTTTTTCAGAACATTCATCTTCAGGGAAGCTATCCCGTCGCGCGGGAGTTTGAAACGATGCAGGCCCGGATCGAGCCGGTGGTGGCTCTGACGGCTGTTCCCAATATTAATGTTAACAAGGACATTCCCAACGAGGACAGCCAGGACGTGCAGGTGGATGCGGGAAACATCTTTGAGCCCAACCGCTTTCCCGGCCTCGACCGCCTGGAGGATCAATCGCGCCTGACCTATGGGCTGCGCACGGGCCTGTACGGTTACGGCGGCAGCCGGGGCGAGGCTTTCCTGGGCCAGAGCCGGCGTTTCAGCGAGGATGACAATCCTTTTCCCGCTGGCTCGGGACTGGATCGCCAGGAATCCGACGTTGTGGGACAATTATCCGGAATTTATAGGGATCAGTACAGCCTGGATTACCGTTTTCAGCTTGCGAGCGATACACTGGCTTCCCAACGGCATGAGATCGATGCGCAGGGGCGCTGGAACGCCCTGACCCTCTCGACCCGCTATTTATTCGCCAAAGCCCTGGACGGTACCGCCATCGACGAAAGCCGTGAGCAAATGCGCGTCGGCGCGGCTTATTACCTGACTCCGAAATGGCGCATGCGCCTGGGCGGGACGCAGGATCTGGGGACATCGCCGGGATTGCGGAAGGCCCATGCGGGGCTCGATCATTACGGGCAGTGCGTCTTCTGGTCCTTAAGCGGGGAGCGGAATTTGACGGATGAATCGTCAGGAGAAAGCGACGTGGAAATCACCTTCCGGATAGGCTTGAAAAATCTAAGCGGTTTTGAGGAAAGTAAAGCCCGCTAAACCTCTCTTGGGAAAGAGGGGTCTTGTGCGCCTTTCATCAGAGCCGTATATTTTACCGCTATGAGCTTTTCCACCTA
>JAIOYC010000052.1 GCA_021741325.1 Alphaproteobacteria bacterium | reverse complement strand
ATTGCCGTAAGCATCATAGACTTCTTCCTCATCAAGGTTGAGCTGACGGAAGGGGATAAAGCCCACTCGGACGCGCGGTTTTCCTGTGACAAACTCTCGAGTGAATTGATTTAGATATGTCATCGTCCGCAGGCTTTCTTCTACGCAAATGCCATCGATGCACGATCCCGGCGCGGTAGAGGAAAGATCGCCGCAATTCTCTCGTCCGTATTCTATGTCGCTGCGCTCTTCCGTGATGGAGGCCGGGCAGGGATAACGCCCATGCAGGCTTCTGAAATTCCCGATGGCGCTGCTGATCACATGAATATTGGTTTCCGTGCGTTTAAAATCCTGATTTTTAAAATAGAGACCCGCAAGCTGTGAAACGCCGGCCGCCGCCATGCCCAGTATGACGATAACCATGGACATCTCAATCAGGGTAAATCCCCTGCTACGATGATTGCGGGTTAAGATGTGCATGGAATGGCCCCTCCCGCGATCGACCTCATTGCCTGTCCCGGAGGACAGGCAATAGCATGTCCCTGCAGATACTTCATATCGCAAAGAGCTTTGGAAGTGGCAATCCCCCACATTGCGCGGCCCCCTCCTTGGGGTGGAGCACTTGTGGATACGATAGGGCCCACTACCCCATTTTGTCCGCAATCCATATCCGGCTCATTCCCCCCGATGAGTTTGGGAGGAAAACAGTTAGAGCCGTCTTGCGCGCAAATTTCACCAGTTTGCAGATTAAAAGTGTCTTCGAGTTTTACATTCCCGATAACATCAAGCTGCACCTGCGGGTCGAGATTGTTAATTCCCACCTTGCCGGTGGCGGTAAAAATATCCTCTGGATCCGCAACCGAATAAGCCCAGATCTTGGTGGGAACGCTCGCTTGAAATTCCAGAACATCATCATAATAGGTGGGGCCGCTCACCAGACTGCGCGCGCAAGCGTGGTGTGTAAATTTTAGACCATTCTGATAATCGCAATTGCCCCCTTCGGGAGTGTTGGTCGCCGCAAGACAATCTTCACCGGGAACCCCTTCCGCATTATAGGCGCCAATACCGTTGTTTCCGTGGGAAACAAGTACATAATGTGCATTCCCGGGCGCATAATCTACATAAGTGCTTGTGTCGCATATATTTGCGGAACTCTGGGCGAATCCCCGGATCTGGATGAGCCCACCCAAGGGATCTATAGGGGTTATATTGGCCTGAGTCTCCGTGACCACATAGGTTATCCGGTTTTTCCATCCATCGAGTGTTAAGGATTCAGGAATATTGAGCGTTGCAAAAGGCACACTTCCAGCCAATCCGTCCGTGGCCGCAACGGTTCCGGCGCAATCTTCGCGGCCATATTCAGGATCTGTTCTGGTATTCTTTATGAGAGCGGGACAGGGGTAACGATTGTTCTCAAAATAAAAATCACTGATTGCCTTTTTAACCGCCGTAAGATTTTCATGCGTATAATTCAAGGCCTTTTTCTGTTGCCATATATTATATTGGTGAATGAGAGGCGCGGAGATTAGCCCGATCACGACCATGGCCACCGCCACATCAAGCAATGTCATCCCATTGATATCGCTTCGAATTTTTTGTAGCTGCCCTCGCCCACGCATTATAGGCGCATGAAGGGCGGCTTTTATAAGCCCGAATGTCATATTTACATGATACATAAAAAACGCTTAAAATTTTATTAAGTTTTAGAGAAGAAGGCCCCGTAAGGCCGGGCAGGGATCTGAAACTCTGTAAATTGGCGTGGACTCGAGATCTTTTTTCACGGGACTTACATTGTTAAGTATAAAGCATTGTTTGAAAAGGGTGAAATCAAAAAGATTTTTCTCCACAAGCCTCTCCAGTATTCCCCCGGTTAGATACAGGCCTCCATAGGCGTGGCCCGTGACAACAGCCGTGTGCGCGAAAAGTCCAAAAAATTCATGGAACAGCCGCAGCGTAACCTCGGCGGCGGGTGAGCCGTTGTCCTCCAGTATTTCTGCCGGGCTTTGCGCGATTTCCTTGTATTTTTTCAGCGCGCACACCGCTCTGTAAAGATTCATCAGGCCCGGCCCGCTGACCACATGTTCAAAGACGGGAATTGTTTTATCCGGCCTGAGGCGTTGCACGGTCTCCGCGATCTCCTTTTGCTCGGGGGTGAGGGCAGCCAGCAGCATGTGTCCGCCGTGCGTACGCTGCGCGTGGAATCCCCCGCCCGGAAGCGGAATAAGATATCCCAGCCCCAGCCCGGTTCCCGGCCCGGTCAGGCACCGGGGGAGGAGAGAGGAATGCTCCGTGTCGGCACCGGGGTTCAAGGCGACGAGGCCGGAGGGGGGAAGATGGGCCAGGCTCAGCAGCGCGGCTTCGAAATCATTTAAAATCCGGGAGATTTCCCATCCGGATCGCTTCAAAGTTTCCGGGTCGATGATCCATTGGTTTTTATTCGAAAAACGCCAAACATTGTCTTCACGCACCGCCGCGGTGGCAATGCTCAGGGTTCCGCCCGACGGCCGGTCTATTTCCCCACAATATGCGCCCAGAGCTTCCTCGAGGGAGGCGTAATCAGCCGCAACGTATTTGCGAACAGAAGTAAGCTCGCCTTCTTGCTCCAGGGCAAAGCGCGCGTATGTGCCTCCGATATCGGCCAGAACAATCATGCCGCCATTGTGCTTGAAGAAGGAAAAAAATCAAACCGACAGATTCCGGAATGCCATCCCGATCAGGAAGGCCAGCCCGGCGGCGCTCACCCCTATGGCCGGGGCTTCTGTTCCCTCCCGCCACCAGCGCTTCACGGACCAGAGGCTTTTAAAGGAACCGATCGCGAAAAAAGTCGCCGCCGCGAAGGCCAGCGCTATATAGGGCGTCTGGGGCAGGCCCACCGCATAGGGAATGAGGGGCATGGCCCCGCAGAGAATAAAGGCCATGAAGGTATTGGCCCCCGCATTCAGCGGCTTGTAGAAGGGCCGTGAAACGCCGTATTCCTCCTGGAGCATGAATTCAATCCACAGATTTTCATCCCGCGTGATCATGTCGGTCATTTGTTCGGCGTCCTCGCCCGCGAATCCCTTGCTGTTAAAGATCTGGCGGGTTTCCTCGCGCTCTCCCTCGGGATATTTCTGGATGTGGGTCATCTCGATGTGGCGGAGGCGATGATAATTGTCGGAATCGGCCTTTGTGCTGGTATAGGCGCCGGCCGCCATGGAAAATCCGTCCCCCACCAGGTTCGCCAGCCCCAGCGCCAGCACGATCGTGTGGGAAAGATCCGCCCCGATCACGGCGGAGACAATCGCAAAGGTGGTGACCACGCCGTCAATTCCGCCATAGACCCATTCCCGCAGATAAAGCGCGCGCGGCCCCCGGCTCAGCCTTTCGGCAATGCCCTCCGGAGAATGGTCATGATCGTGATGATGGCTGAACATGGTGTGTGTGTTTATAGGTTTATGGGATTTTATTGGCGACGCATAACGTCGTAAAAAAACTCAAGTCTTAGGTTTTACCCTGCCTTCGTTATCAATTTCAGCTATGTCAACCTCTGTCGCGCTTGTTTCAATTATCTCAAGCATCGGAGTAAATGATTCAATGTATTCCCGAGTGGCAGGGCTCTCCGAATAGGAAAAAGTCTTGTGATAACCATCCCATATTTTGTAATTATAAACTTTTGTCTTTGCCATGAGCCAACCTTCCTTTTTAATAATAGGGTGCATTAAACGGTTTGAAAAGTATAAAGGGCAGCCAATGAATAAGAAAATATGGATTTTTGCGGTTCTGATTTTAGGGGTTTCTGGCGCATGTATACTTTATTTCTCGAAGGGAGCGCCGATACCATCTGAGAAATCGGCTTCCACAGAGAATCCGCGTGAAGTTGATGACTTAAATAAACCGATGGAATTTAGGCGAGCAAACAATAGCGGGCATTGTGGTGACGCATGTAACTGGATTTCAGCAACTGGAATAATTGATGAAACAACTCCCGAGAGATTTCGAAAATTTATCGGGGAGATGCCAGAGGATTTTACAAAGAAAAACTATACCCTCGGCAGGGTATCTTTAAATAGTCCCGGTGGAAACTTGATAGCTGGTATGCAGCTTGGCACCCTGATGAGGGAATATAAGGCTAGCACGGAAATCGGTGAAACGCATAAAAATGCGGGCGGCCATGATGAGCAAGGATCTGGCATATGCGCTAGCGCATGTGCCTATGCGTTTTTAGGTGGAATTTCAAGAAATGCAAGTGCCGGAGAACTTGGGTTTCATCAGTTTTATAATGACTCGAAGACTAAAGGCGAAAAACTCAAAAAAGATAAAAATTTTTCAGATGAGCAAGTGGCGTCAGGAGTCATTGCGGCATATCTCTCTGAAATGGGAGTGGACTCCAAAGTTTTGACAGTTGCTTCATTTACTAGAAGTGACAGTTTATTTTTCCCTACAGATGAAGAGTTGATCGCTTTTGGAATTGTAACAGGAGAAGATGAAGAGTTCAGACCGTGGAGAGTGGAATCTGTCGCGGGAGGTCTGAAGGCATATACAGTCAGAAATAGCGTGACAATGGCCAGCAAGGCTGTTGGTACTTATTGTATAAATTCAAATGGTAATGCTTTTTTTGAAATTATAACGGACAGAACGATTGATCCTGCCGCCGGAAGTGAGGCGATAATACTTGGGCAAACGATTCAAGGCGTTACTTTTACGAATGAGGATAAAAGTACCATTGTTATTCCCTCAAACGAGGTTTTAACCAACGTAAATGAAGATTCATATAGCGTTGCAATTCCCCTAAATAGCGGCATGAAATCGTCGATACTGTCAGGGAAGTTCAATGTATCAATTGATGCGCCTCGATCATTGTACGACGGTTGGGTAGTCGTGTATTTTGATTTAACCGCTCAGGATATTCAGAACATAGGTTTGGCTTGGAATAATTGCATTAAAGTATAGCTGCTATTTTATATATGAGTTGAATATTACCGGAACATCAAATTCTATCTGATTTGTGTTTTCTTGAGATAATTGTCCTGACGCCCCAGAAGAGAAAACCTTAATACCTCCTTCTGTGCTTGATGTGGTCGTCACTGCGACTCTGAACTTCACAAAATGAATTTCTTCTAGTTTCTTGGAATTTAGATGGCCGGGGGCTATTGCAATCTTTGTTTTTGTTTTTGCGCTTTCAACGCCCTCGCAAATCTCCAAAAGAGACTGTTCAACAAAGTCTTTTAGCTTCATGACCTAACCCTCTTAATCACGTTCATGTTTGTGAAGTCTTAGCGTCTCCGGGCGAATTCAAAAACCATTTCAAGCAGATGAGGCGTTTCTGGCATAAATGCAGATCCCCTAAAGGTGGCGGAGGAGGTGGGATTCGAACCCACGGTCCCCGTGAAGGGACGCCGGTTTGCAAGACCGGTGCATTCAACCGCTCTGCCACTCCTCCGGGTCGATCGAGGCCGGTTTTTAAAAAACCGGCCTCTCTGTGCTTTTATAGGCTTCAACAGCTAGCGAATTTTTTGTATGCATGTCTAGTGCAAAAGAAAATCCCCTCCCTTCGAACCGGTTTGGCAGGCGCAATCCTTGCGGCCTTTCTTCTTGTTTCCGGACCGGCCTGTGCCGCGCAGTCCTTCGAGGACTGGCTGGAGGGCGTGCGTGCGGAAGCCGCAGAGCACGGGATTTCCAAACCCATATTAACCAAGACTCTTTCCGGCATTGAGCCTCTGCCCCGGGTGATCGAGCTGGATCGCCGCCAGCCCGAGGGGAAAATCACATTCGCCGAATATCGCAAAAATATGCTGAACGAGGAGCGTATACGCCGGGGGCAGACTCTTTACCGCGAGCACCGGGGCGAACTGGAGCGGGCCGCGAAGGAATACGGCGTTCCCGCGTCTTTTATTCTGGCCCTGTGGGGGATCGAAACGAGCTATGGCGCCAACACCGGCGGGTTCGGCGTCATTCCCGCGCTGGCCACGTTGGCTTATGACGGGCGGCGGAGCCATTTTTTCCGGAAGGAGCTCATGGAGGCCCTCACCATCCTGGAGGAGGGGCATATCGCGCCCGACCTCATGAAGGGGTCCTGGGCGGGAGCGATGGGGCAGAATCAGTTCATGCCCTCCAGCTTTCGAAAATTCGCCATCGACGGGAACGGCGACGAACGCCGGGATATATGGAACAGCCTGCCCGATGTGTTTGCCTCGACCGCCCATTATCTGGATAAAAACGGCTGGCGCGCGGAGGAGGGATGGGGAGAGGCCGTGGTCTTGCCACGGGATTTTCCCGAAAGCCTGCTTTCCCTGGAGATGCGCATGACCCCGGCGGAATGGACACGGATGGGTGTGCGCCTGCCGAACGGGCGGAATCTTCGCGCCTCCGCGGAGGAAACCGCCTCTATTGTCGCGCCGGACGGACCTGACGGTCCGGCCTTTTTGGTCTATGAGAATTATCGTGTTATCATGCGCTGGAATAAATCACTCTATTTCGCGACCTCTGTCGGCCTCCTCGCCGACGCCATCAGCGGGCAGCCATGATACATTCGATGCGGGTTCTCCTTCTTTTCCTGCCTTTTATTTTTCTGCTGGGCGGCTGCGCGGAAACGCAGCTGGTCGCGCATGTGGCCAAGCAGGTTCCGGGGCAGAGGAGCCAAGGGGATTTCAAGGTCGGAAAGCCTTATAAAGTCGATGGAAAATGGTATACGCCTCAAGAATCCTATGATTATACGGAAACGGGAATTGCCTCGTGGTACGGGCCTGGATTTCAGGGGAAGAAGACCGCCAACGGCGAAAAATTCGACATGAATGAGCTGACGGCCGCTCATAGAACCCTTCAGATGCCCTCTTTCGTAAGGGTCACGAATCTTGAAAATGGACGCTCTGTCGTCGTGCGCATCAATGACCGCGGTCCTTTCAAGCGTAGCAGGGTTATCGATGTCTCCAAAGAAGCCGCGCGCCTCCTCGGTTTCCAGGGCAGGGGAACAGCCAAGGTCCAGCTTGAACTTCTGGCGCAGGAAAGCCGGAAAATTGCGCAGGCCGCCAAGATGGGCCATGATACGCGCGGAACGGAGATGGCCATGAATGAAGGGCGCTTCGGCTTGCAAAAGGCTTCTTACTCTCCGGGGGAAGCCCCACCCTCCCTGCCGGGGCATTTCAACGACGGGCGCTACATGCCCGATCCCGTGGTGCAACGGGGACCGGTGCGTCCCAGCGAAATCTATGTGCAGGCGGGAGCCTTTGGCAACGAATCCAATGCGGTCAGACTGGCGCAACAGATGCAGGCCTTTGGAAACGCGCGCGTGGTGCCCGCTACAATCAATGGACAGAACTTCTACCGAGTGCGCCTGGGGCCGGTGCGGGATGTTGATGCCGCGGACAGGCTTCTGGAACGTGTGATTTCGGCAGGGAATAAAGAAGGGATCATCGTGGTGGATTAGTGGGGGTAATTTTGAAATCCTGAAACTGCCCGCTTTTCTAAAACTTGCTGTTGTCCCCGGGCTCAGGAATTGCTTTACTGATTTCATGCTTAGATCCTTTTTCTTTTTTCTTTCCTTCTGCCTCCTGGCCTCTCTGCCCGCTTTTGCGCAGACAGCGGTTCAGACCTCCGCCAAGCAGGCTATTGTCATTGATTACGATACCGGCACGATTTTGTTCGAAAAGAATGCCCGTGAGAGAATGCCAACCTCCTCGATGAGCAAGGTCATGAGCATGTATCTCGTCTTTGAAGCCCTGAAATCCGGGGAAATCGGCCTAAATGATACTTTCAAGGTCAGTGAGCAGGCCTGGCGTATGCAGGGCTCCAAGATGTTTGTGGAGCTGGGAAAAGATATTCCCATCGAGGATCTGATCCGCGGCGTGATCGTCCAATCTGGCAACGACGCCACGGTTGTTTTGGCCGAAGGGTTGGCGGGCTCTGAAGGGGCCTTCGCTTCCCGCCTGACACGCAAGGCTCAGGAATTGGGCATGAACGATTCAAATTTTGTGAACGCCAGCGGCTGGCCTGATCCGTCTCATTATTCAACCGCTTATGATCTATCTCTTCTGACGGCTTCCCTAATTCGGAATTTCCCCGAATATTATAAATATTACAGCGAGCAGGAATACACTTACCATGGCATCCGTCAATCAAATCGCAACCCCTTGATCTACAGGAACATCGGGGCGGACGGCGTGAAGACCGGCCATACGGAGTTGGGAGGCTACGGCCTTATCGGCTCAGGGATTCGGGACGGGCGGCGAATTATCCTGGTAGTTAACGGATTGCAGGATGAAGCGGCGCGGGCCCAGGAATCGGCCACACTTCTTGAATGGGGGCTGCGGGAATTCGAAAATCGCGTTCTTTTCGCAGCCAATACACCGATTTTATCCATTCCCGTCGTGCTTGGTCAGGACAATGCGGTGGATGCGGGTATGAAGGAAGAGGTGAGGGCCACTATTCCTCGCGGAAATCTCAGGGATATAAAAATCACGACAAAATTTCGTGAGCCTCTGCCAGCCCCCGTGACCAAAGGCCAGGAAGTCGGGAGCTTGCAGATTCTTGTTCCCGGACAGCCCCCGATCACGCGTCCGCTTTATGCCTTGTCCGATATCCCCACCCTGGGATTTTTCAAGAAAACCCTGGCTAAGGCCCGTCTGTATTTCTCCGATTGAAGAGGCTTGGCCAATGCCGGGGTTTTTCATTACTTTTGAGGGCGGCGAAGGAAGCGGCAAGACCACTCAAATTAATTATCTTGCGGAAACCCTCACCGCGCGGGGCTATAAGGTTTTGACCACCCGTGAACCCGGAGGAACGCCCGAGGGGGAAACTCTTCGGTCCTTGATTGTTCAGCGCGGAGGAGGGGAGTGGAATCCTCTTTCAGAGACCTTGTTGCTATTTGCGTCAAGACTTATGCTCGTGGATCGCCTGATCAAGCCTGCGCTCGCCGAAGGGAAGATCGTTATTTGCGACAGATTTACGGATTCAACCAAAGTTTATCAAGGGAACGGGCGTGGTGTACCCCAGGAGAAAATCACGGTCCTTGAAAAACTTGTTCTGGGAAGCTTTGAACCTGACCTTACGTTTGTTCTCGATATAGATCCCGAAACGGGCCTGCGCCGATCCGGGAAAAGACTGGCCCTGGAAAGCATGGATCTTGAGCGCACGGAAGACCGCTTCGAACGCCTGGATATGGATTTTCACATCTCCGTCCGGCAGGGATTTCTTAACATTGCTCGTCAAAATCCGGAGCGTTGCAGGGTCATTGACGGTTCACTGGATCCTCGCCTTATGGCTGAGAACATAGAAAAAATAACGCTGGAAGGTCTTCATGGATCTGTTCGGTGACCCAATTCAGGATTCTTCCCCTGACCCCGAGGACGATCAAGAAAAGATGGTGGTTCCTCAGGCGGATTCATTAGCCCCCCCCTTGGCCCGGGAAGCCCGTTTTTGTTTAGGGCAGGATCGGGCGGAGCGCATTCTCCTGGAAAACCTGATCAGTGGCCGCCTGCCGCACGGACTCATTTTCTCGGGTCCCAAGGGCATAGGAAAGGCGGTGACGGCATTCCGTCTGGCCAAATATATTTTATCCCGTGCGCCCTCCCAGCCCGATACGCTGGATACAGACCCTCTTCATCCCGTCGTTCGGCGTCTCACGGCCGGGGCGCATCCGGATTTCATGCTCGTGGAGCGGGCCTATGATCCCATTAAAAACAAGGCGAAAGATTCTGTTTCCGTGTCCGAAATTCGTAAAATTCCGTCTTTTCTGCGCATGACCGCCTCGGAAGGCGGATGGCGGATTGTGATCGTGGATGACGCGGACACCATGAACCGCAATGCGCAAAATGCTCTCTTGAAAAGCCTTGAAGAGCCGCCTCCCAAGGCGCTCCTGATCTTGATCGCGCATCGTGCCGGCAATTTAATCCCCACGATACGCTCGCGTACGCAAACGATTAATTTCCCGACGCTACAAGACAGCGTGATCAAAGATCTCCTCTCGCGCTTCGCTCCCACGCTTTCGCCGGAAGACAGGAACGTTGTGGCGGGTCTTGCTCAAGGCAGCATGGGGCGCGCGCTCCAACTGGCGGAGCAGGGGGGGATCGACCTGCTTGCTCGCATATCCGAAGCGCCTCGTGGTTATCCCTCCTATAATTGGCCAGCTCTTCATGCCCTGGCGGACGAAATGGCCCGGCCCGGGGTTGATTCAGGATTTTTGTTATTTCAAAACCTTTTTCTCCAAGGGCTGGGCGAGCTTGCGGGCGAGGCCGCGAGAGGGAAATCTGCGCAGGGGAGTCCTCTTCTAGAGGCTTTCCAACCTCTTTTCAGAAAGGTGGCTCCTTCCCGGATTCTTGAATTACATGACAAGGCCGCCTCCCATTTTGAAAATGTAAAAACCGGAAACCTAGATAGCCGTCAGGCGGTTTTAGGGGCCTTTTTCCTTCTTGCCGATCTCTGATCGCCGGAGTATTTTCTTTGCTTTCGGTTCGGGAGAGCCTCATATAGACTTTCTTTTCGGTTGTCCAAGGAGGCGAAAATCATGGGTCAAAAACCCTTTTATATCACCACGGCTATTTCTTACGTGAACGGAGCCCCGCATCTGGGGCATGCGTATGAGGCCATTCTGGCGGATGTCGTCGCCCGCTTTCATCGCCTTGATGGCCGTGACGTAAAATTTTTAACCGGAACGGATGAACATGGCGAAAAAGTCGCCAAGACCGCCGGAAAAAATGGCGTGTCTCCCAAAGCCTTCGCGGACATGAATGCCGGATTGTTTCAGGAGATGACCCAATGCCTGAACATCACCCAGGATGATTTTATCCGCACGACTGAACCCCGGCATTATGCGGCGGCGCAGGCTCTTTGGGAAAAGCTTGTTGCCCGGGGCGACATTTATCTCGATAAATATGAAGGCTGGTATTCCATCCGCGAGGAAGGCTATTTTTCAGAAGACGAGCTCGCCAAGGATGAAAAGACAGGCCAATACCTGACCCCCAACGGCACGCCGGTCGAATGGGTTGAAGAATCCAGTTATTTTTTCAAATTATCGGCTTATACGGAGCGGCTTCTGGAGCATTACAAGACGCATCCGGAGTTCATACAGCCGCAATCACGGTTCAATGAAGTGGTCAGCTTCGTCTCTCAGGGGCTTCGGGATCTCTCGGTTTCCCGGCATAAAAGCCGTCTGGATTGGGGAATCCCGGTTCCGGGCGATCCGGATCACGTGATGTATGTATGGCTGGACGCCCTGACCAATTATATAACGGCGGTCGGTTATCCGGACATGGGAGGTGAATTTTCCACCTATTGGCCCGCCGATGTCCACCTGATCGGCAAGGACATTACCCGTTTCCATGCGGTCTATTGGCCCGCCTTTCTTATGTCGGCGGGAATCGCTCCGCCCCGGTCTATTTTTGCGCATGGCTTTATCAATGTGCAGGGAGAGAAGATGTCCAAGTCGGTCGGAAATGTCGTTTCTCCCGATGCCTTGATTCAGACCTATGGGGTGGATCAGATCCGTTATGTCTTAATGCGCGAAATTCCCCATGGGCAGGACGGGAATTTTTCTCCCGCTTTGGCGGTGCAGCGGATCAACGCCGATCTCGCCAACGCCTTTGGCAATCTCGCGCAACGGACCCTTTCGATGATTCATAAGAATTGCGATGCCGCCATTCCCACGCCGGGGGAGTTCACGGCCGAGGACCAGGCGCTTCTTGATCTGGCGCACGCTGCGCTTCCGAAAATTCGAGATCACATGGATCATTTTTTGGTTCACCGCGCGCTGGAAGATCTCTGGCAGGTGGTCTATGAGGCCAACGCCTATGTGGATGCGCAGGCGCCCTGGGCCTTGAAGAAGGAAGACCCGGCGCGCATGGTCACCGTCCTGTACGTGCTTGCGGAAACAATCCGTTGTTTGGGGATCATGATACAGCCCGTAACGCCCGCCGGGGCGGCGAAGCTTTTGAATCAGTTGAACGTGC
>JAIOYC010000051.1 GCA_021741325.1 Alphaproteobacteria bacterium | reverse complement strand
GAGGAATTAACCACCGGAACACCCGCCGTATAGGTCCCAAAGAGGGCCGAGACGATGCTGACCCCGTCCGCGATCGAGGTCCGTCCGGAAGCCGCCGGCGGCGCGGACAATCCGGCCCCGGCGGTGGAGAACGGACCGCCCGTGATCTTCAGGTCCCCCCCGAAATCGGGATCGTCGAAATCATTTCCGGGCCGGAGCCTCAAAAACCCGTCGAGCGCAAAATTCACGGTATCGATGGCCAGCCCGTCCACAGCAGCCAGCTTCGCCAGAAGATCGGCATCCGTGTCGCCCGGCTCCAGGGTGATGCGCGTGGGGTTGTTGCTTCCCACTTGAATGTCGAAATAAGGATCCTCGGGTTCGATCGGATCGGTGCTGTTGTCCACCAGGCCCAGGAAGTTCAATCCCTCCTGAAGCATGGGGTTGGCCGGATTTGTTCCGTCCACCGTCAGGCTGCCGCGCGTCTGCATAACGAACTGGCCGTTCGACCCTTCCGAAAACTGCACGTCCATCGCAATCAGATCCGCCTGATCCCCTGCCCCAAGGGCCGGAATAAGCACAGTGTTGATATGGTCCATTAAATCCTGGACAAAATCCCCCGCGCCATCGGCAATCGCGCTGAGGCTGATATCAAGGTTCACGGGCCCTGTTCCCGTGCGCGACTCCTCAAAGGTCAAACGGAACGTGTCCGTGCCGGGATCCAAAATTCCATTCGCAGAGGCAATCAGGGCCGCTGGGCTTACAAAGCTCGACAAATCCCGTCCACCGCTCAACTCATTGCTGGAAAACAGGCCGAGCCATGTCTGAAGATCCGCGCCCCCCCTGTTCAGGAGATCCACAGAGGTCGCCGTGCTGCTTGCCGCCGCCAGATTATAGTCCGTAGCCCCGAAAGCAAAATCCAGGACGCGCCGGATAACCTCTCCCGAGCCGTCTTCCACAGTGCCACCATACGTCCCTTTCCGCAGGAGACTGTGATCCTGGACGATGGCTTCATTAAGTTGAATCGCGCCTGAAAAACCCACATAGGTCACGGGCGTCGGCGGATCGGTGGTGGGATCGGGCGGCGTATCCAGGGGCACCGTTCCCGATTGATCCGTGAACAGGCGAAGCCCCTGCGCCTGGAAACGAAGCGCCAGTTTATGAGCCGTCTCGTCCAGCTGCGCCATCTGCTTGGGGAAGGTCACATCCCGCAATTTTAACAAACCGCCGATTTTACCGCCCGGACTGCTGGCCGTGATTTCAACGGGCGCGCTGGGCGAATCCGGATTGGTCACATAAAGCCCGGCCGCCGAATCCGGATAAAAATTTGAAGCGGAAAGAGGAGTGGGGTTGAATGTCAGTACCCGGGCATCCGTGGCAGCCAACTCGACCCCTCCCTTGGTCTGTACAACCATCACGCCATCGCCGCGCTGGTAAAACTTTATTTGAATCAGGTCGGACAATTCACTGATCGCGGCGTCCCGCTTATCCTCATAGGCGGCTGTGGTCTGGCCGAAATTCAGATTGTCCGCAATCTCACGATTCATCAGCGTGATCTGTTCCAAAAGACCGTTAACCTGGGCGACGCTGCTCTGGAGCTGATCCTGCGCGTCATTGCGCAACGTCGTGATAAGATTCGAAAATTGATTGATTTTATTAACGGCATCGCCCGCCTGATTCATGACGCTTGAAAGCAGGAACGTGTCTTCCGGGGTGACTGAAAGCGCGGAGAACGAATCCTTCAGGCGGGAAATCTCCGACGCGATGGAAATCTCGTCGCCCGGCGCGCCGTGGAATTGTTCAACTCTTTGAAGATAGCTTGCCTGAACGCTGTGAAAACCTGTCGAGCTGATCTGCGTCCACAGATCGCGCTCCAGATTGATATCCACCTTGCGGACGATGGTATCCGCCCGCACGCCAATCGACATGCCCTCGATGACCTGGGTGCTCTGCGGCATAATTTTCCGGGTATAACCTGCCGTGGTGGCATTGGATATATTGCTGGAAACAACCCCGATCTGCTGTTGCGCGATCCGCAAGCCCGTCAAGGCGCTGTCTAAAGCCGTAAGCCCCATAAGATTTTACCCTCGTTTGGTGTTCGTCGCTGAGAAACAATGCAAGGACGATGCCAGATGGGAGAATCTTATTTTTTCTGCGTTTTCTCCTTGGCCGGGGATTGGGAACTTTTGGATATCAGGTGCATGAACAAGGTGCCATAGGCCGTTTTTACCCGTATTTTCACAGGCAGGGGCGGCGCGGCTTCCACCACTTGAGCCACCCAGATCATGGGCATCATTCCCCGGGAACGTCCCTGTTCCTGAATGGAAAGCCATCCCCTTGGCTTCTTGTGCCACTCTCCCGCAACGGGCACCACCTCAACGCTGCACAGGGCGGCCGGACCCTCATAAGCATTGTAGCTTGAGGCCTTGAGCATTTCATGGCCTTGCGGCTTAAAGACAAGGAGGAATCGCCGCTTGCCGTCAAAAACTTCCGATTCTCCGGCGCACTCGCCTCCTTTTCCGACCCCGTGCATGGCCTGCAAGGCGGCGGCCAGAATATCGGTCGTTCCCTGGGTCAGCGAGTCATCCACGGCCTCCTTGTGCGGCGGCTTTCCGTGTTCGCTGACCGTCAGGCCCAAAAAGGCCCTATCCTTGGAGTAACTATATTCTTTCTGATCCAGATCCCCTTGCCAGCTGGCCGTAGATTTATGGGTCTGGGGGCGGTAATCACCCTCCGCCAACAGCCAGCCCGCGCTTTCAAAGCTGCCCGTCCAGGGAACCAGAGAAGCCAGAAATCCTTGTGTGCGGGCCCTTAAAACAACATCATACCGTCCCGGCTTGGAGAAATCCGTTTCCAGTACCGCCTGCACCGCGTGAATCCCCCCGGCATAGACCTCATAAACCATGCTCTGACGGCCTGAGGAAGGCTGCGCCTCGCTTCGTCCGGTTTGTAAAAAAAGCAGGCTAAGTATACAAACCGGAAAGACAAACCACTTCTCCGCCCATGCCCATCTTGAACCTCCTGATCCCTTTTGTTTTCTCATTCATCCCTCCGAGATCAAGATCCAGGATTCCCCTGTCTTTTAAAACACCGACCGCGCCCCACAATAGCAAATGATGTGCCGCCTTGTCCCGCCCCTCCTGGGAAGTCCACCCAGCCTGGTACGTCGCGGATGTCCCATGACACAAAATCAAGATAGAAGCCACCGGCACACCGTCCAGAAGCGCGCGGCCGATCAGGGCTCCCTCCCCCGCCTGAACGCATTCCTGCGCAAGAACACTCAGAAAAGGCGCTTCTGGCCCCGGATACCGCCGCCGCTTTTTATCCAGAGCATATATTTTCAAAAACCAAGGGAGGTGACGCAGGGAATCGTCCCATTCAACGCTCAGGCCCGAGCGCTCCGCCTTGCTCAAATGCCCTCGCCATTTCGGATGCAAATTCCGGCGCAATACTTCCTGCGACTGCCCCAGATCAAGCCAAGCGGTTTCATACCCGCCCTTCCCGGAGCGGCGGAATCCATGGCGGCGCAGGCATTCATTCGTTTCCTCTGAATAAACCGCTTCCGGGATGATCCGCCGCCTGCGTCCCCAGCGGCGGGGAAACGCGGAATCGAACGCCTCCAGAAAAGCGGCAAAATCCTCCCGCCCTCCAAATCCTTCGAACCAGATCGGCCCACGGTCCGCCATCACCACATGCAGCACTCCCCGAAGGGCGGCCTTCTCTAAAATCTGAATCAGCCCCGCTTCCCGCCCGTCGATGAGGATAAGCCCGCGCCGCGCATTGTAACCATGGGATGAATTCAAATATTTTGAATATACGTATGATTGCAGAATCGGGGCGCGGCGTATAGAATGGTAGCGGGAGGTCCAGCCCTGAGTGTTCAGGCAGATCCAGTCGATTGAACAATTCACGGGGCTTTTTCTGATGAGTACGGTTCCGGCCTATGCAGCCGATACCCTTTTATCATGTTTTTTTAAGCGTTGCGAAGAGCATCTTACTTTTCTCGAGACGCGGCATGGCTATGCCCCCGTAATCGGTCTTACTCGCTTTTCCCGGGGACGGCAGATCATATATCCCTATCGGCCGGGAAACACGGCCTTACCCTTCCGGGCGTGTGCCCGTTTTGAAAACGGGGCGCTGACCCTTGAATTCAGCTACGGGGAAGACGATCTAAGGCTGGATGTTTTTCTTTATTACCGGAATATCTACCGCCTCTCCCTGCCCGAAATTCTCGAGGCCGCTCAAAAACAAGATTCCTCCTGCGAATCAAAAACACACCTGGCAACGCCCGCGTGCGTAGCAGAAGCCATTGAAAATCTGGCCTTCTCGATCCGGGCGCACAAGCGCTATTTTCTGAAAGAAAATGAACGATTGATTGAAAAGGCGCTCACCATGCGCGCCATAAGGCTGGAACACAAAATCCGGGAACAGCTCCGGAGCGATTTATCCCTTGTCAGCGTCCGGGCTGCGGAAGCCTATGCGCACAAGGATTATAAAAAAGTCATCGCTCTGCTCACCCCTTACAAAAATTATCTCTCCCCGGCAGACATCAAAAAGCTTGAGAAGGCCCGCGCGAATCTTTTGCGGGTGCCTTGATTTTTGAGGACTGTTCGGGCTCAATGCCTGAGATTTTATCAGCGGAAGGGACGCATCATGGATCTTGAAGACATCATCAACACGGCCTGGGAAAACCGGATATCCCTGAGCGCGGCGGATGATAAAGCCGCCACGGCTGTAAAAAACGCGCTCTCCATGCTGGATTCCGGGCAGGCGCGCATCGCCGAAAAAACGGCGCAGGGCTGGCATGTGAACCAATGGCTGAAAAAAGCCGTTCTGCTGTCTTTCCGGCTGAACGACAATCGCCGCATCGACGGCGGCGCGGACAACGGGGGCTGGTTCGACAAGGTGGACAGCAAATTCAAGGGCTGGAGCGAAGAGGATTTTAAAAAGGCCGGATTCCGGGCCGTGCCGGATTGCGTCGTGCGCTACTCCGCCTATGTCGCGCCGGGCGTGGTGCTGATGCCCAGCTTCATCAATGTCGGCGCCTATGTGGGCGAAGGCACGATGATCGACACCTGGTCCACCGTGGGATCATGCGCGCAGATCGGGAAAAACTGCCATATCTCCGGCGGCGTGGGCATCGGCGGCGTGCTGGAGCCCCTGCAGGCCGATCCGGTCATCATCGAGGACAATGTCTTCATCGGCGCGCGCTCCGAGGTCGCCGAGGGCGTGCGGGTGGAAGAAGGCTCCGTGATTTCGATGGGTGTGTTTCTGGGCGCATCGACCAAAATCATCGACCGCGCCACCGGCGAAATCATCATGGGCCGTGTGCCCGCTTATTCCGTCGTGATCCCCGGCACCCTGCCCGGCAAAAACCTGCCTGACGGCTCCCCGGGACCCGGCCTGGCCTGCGCCGTGATCGTCAAGAAGGTGGACGAGCGCACGCGGAGCAAGACGAGCATCAATGAGCTGCTCCGTGATTAGTGTCATCCCCCTCCTCCAGGCCCTGATCCGCTGCGCCTCTGTAACGCCGGAAGACGCGGGGGCGCAGGTGTTTCTGGCGGCGGAGCTGGAAAAGCTCGGCTTCACCTGTCACCACCTGAAATTTGGCGACGTGCCCAACCTGTTCGCGCGGCGCGGAACCGGAAGCCCGCATATCTGCTTCGCGGGCCATACTGACGTCGTGCCGCCGGGTCCGGAAGAACGCTGGACCTTCGGACCGTTCAATCCCGAGATCAAGGACGGCGTGCTCTACGGGCGCGGGGCGTCCGACATGAAGGGCGCTGTGGCCGCCTTCGCCGCCGCCGTGGCCGCGTATCTGGATAAAAATCCGGACCACAACGGCTCGATCAGCTTTCTCATCACGGGGGACGAGGAAGGCCCCGCCGTGGACGGCACGGTCAGGGTTCTGGGATGGATGAAAGAAAACGGCCATGTGCCCGATATGTGCCTTGTGGGCGAGCCCACCAACCCCACCCTGCTGGGGCAGGAGGTCAAAATCGGACGGCGCGGCTCCCTGACGGGCGTGCTGACGATCAGGGGTAGGCAGGGCCATGTGGCCTATCCGCATCTGGCCGACAACCCGGTGCCGCGCCTTGTAAAGATGCTCAGCGCCCTGGCCGCGCGACGGTTTGATGAAGGCAACGATCATTTCCAGCCGACCAATCTCGAGATCACTACCGTCGACACGGGCAACCGGGCGGACAATGTCATTCCCGATTCCGTCACGGCGGTCTTTAATGTGCGCTTCAATGATTCCTGGACGGGAAAGACGCTGGCGCAGGACATTGAGGGAATGCTGAAAGACGCCGGCGGGGCTTACGAAATTGAATGGAAATTCGGCGCGGAAAGTTTCCTGACCCAACCCGGCGCATGGCCTGAAACCGTGAAAAAAGCCGCGGAGGAGATCACGGGGCGCATCCCCGCCTACACCACCAACGGCGGCACCAGCGACGCGCGCTTCATCGTGCATTATTGCCCGGTCGTGGAATTTGGCGGAATCAACAAGACCGTGCACCAGATCGACGAAAATGCGAGCGTGGCCGATCTGGAGGGGCTGGTGCGGGTCTATGTCCGGATTCTGGAGAAAATTCTAGGCTAAAAATCCCAGCCTACCGGATCAGCGACTTCTGACGAAGGCCATCACCGTATCCGCGTCCGCGTTCGAAAGCACAAGGGCCGGCGTATTCTGCACTTCCTGTAGCTGCCCGAGACTGAAGGGGATCGCAACGGCCTGGCCGCGCAGTGTTCCATAGCTTATGTTGATATAGAGCGCCTCGGCCCTCTCTCCATCGGCGGCGAACAGGACATCCTCAATCTTGCCGATATTCCGTCCGTCCGCGCTCTGGACGGAGGTGCCGGGAAGAGTCTTAAGGCTTACGACATCCGAATCCGCGCCTGCGGCCGTTTCGATGTTGGCCAGCATCTCGGGAAAGCGCTCTTCAATTTCACGGCCCGTAAAGGCCAGGGAGTAACCCTTGGAAACAGGCTTTCCGCCCATATCATGATAATTCACCATGACCGGATCTGCCAGGCGCAGCCGATCGAACCGGACCATCAGGCTGGCGATATTCCCGCTGCGCATCAGGATCACATCATTCACTTCCCCGATTACCCGCTTTTTATCATCCAGAATGCGCCGGCCCAAAATCTCCTGCGCCCGGTCGTAAGAAGGATGCTGAAGCGGCTTGATGCGGTTCATTCCGCGCAAAGCCTCGCCCAGATTTCCGTATGTCTCCGCCTGCGCGAAACCGCCCGCGAAAACAAAAACCAACGCCGCCAGTGCAAAAAATCTCATGGACAATATCCTTTTCTGTAAGGGGAATACCCTACTCTGAAAGTCCGGAAAAAAGCAAGAATATTTTCATATTTACCCCTCTTCAGAAACCATCGGGCCTGTGTTACGATTTTCCGGCGTCTTTCCTTCCAACGTTTCGCCTCCTCATGAAGATCCATCTTTATATACCTGTCTATGCCCTGACCCTGCTGCTCAGCGCCGCGCTGATTTTCGCCGTGCAGCCCATGTTTTCCAAAATGGTCCTGCCGCTTCTGGGCGGCACGCCGCAGGTCTGGAACACGGCCATGCTGTTCTTCCAGCTCATGCTTCTGGCCGGGTATGCCTACGCGCACGGCACCAGCCGGTTTCTGAGCGTGAACGCGCAGGCTGTATTGCATCTTGTTCTGCTGGCTCTCTTCGGCCTCGCCTTGCCCGTGGCCATCCCCGCAGGATGGATACCGCCCGCACATGAAGACCCTACCTTCTGGCAGCTTTCCCTGATGACCCTGACGGTGGGCGGCCCGTTTTTTATCCTTGCGGGCAGCGCCCCCATGCTCCAGCGCTGGTTCACGCAAACCGGCCATCCGGACGCCCATGATCCCTATTTCCTCTACGGGGCCAGCAATCTGGGCTCCATGACCGCGCTGCTGGCCTATCCGACGGTCATCGAACCGCTCCTGCACCTGAGCGGGCAGTCGGATCTGTGGACAAAGGGCTACTTTGTGCTGATCGGCCTGACCGCCGTGGCTGCCGCCCTGATCGCGCGAAAAACTCCGCCTCTCTCCCCCGCCGTTCAAACGCCCGCGAACGATGAGCAGCCTTCGTGGCGCCTGCGCGGGAAATGGCTTTTGCTGGCCTTTATTCCCTCCTCCCTGATGTTGGGCGTCACAACGCACATCACCACGGACATCGCCTCCGTTCCTCTGCTCTGGATTATTCCCCTGACGCTCTATGTGGGAACCTTCATCATCGCCTTCGCGCGCACACCGCTTATCTCCCGCAAAGACGCCTCCTTTATTTTCGGCCTCCTGGGCATCGCCCTCCTCGCCTATATGATGCTCGTGCCCCACAGCGGATTCGAGCTGATGGCCCTGCATCTCGGACTGTTCTTCTTCGCCGCCCTCACCTGCCACATGGAGCTGGTCGCCGCCCGTCCCCATGCCGCCCGCCTGACGGAATTCTACCTTATCCTCTCCCTCGGCGGGGCGCTGGGCGGGATCTTCAACGCCCTCATCGCGCCTCAGTTTTTTATTATCCCCCTTGAATACGCCGGAATTCTGGCTCTGGCCCTCTTCATGCGCTACGCCGGCACTCAAAAAGCGTGGCGCGCGCCGACCCGCACGGAAACGGGCTGCATTCTGATCTGCATTGCCGCCGCGCTGGCCGCTTTCAATATCCCGCAGGTCATACCGCGCGGCTTGCTGGTCCTTCCCGTTCTTGCCGGCCTCACTCTTCTGCTGGACCGGCGCTGGCTTTTCGCTCTGCCCGCCGCGGGATGCCTCCTCCTGTTCCCGCCCGGCCACAACTGGGGACGCTTCATGTATAGCGACGTCATTTATCAGGACCGGAGCTTTTTCGGCGTTCTAAAGGTGGCGGACTTCGAGGACGGCCAACGCGTCTTGATGCACGGCACCACCAATCACGGCACCCAGGCAATTGACCCGCGATACAAGACGATACCCCTGGCCTATTACGGCACCCACAGCCCCATCGGAGAGGCCTTCCGCGCCCTGAAGGGAGAACGCCAGAATATCGCCGTGCTTGGTCTGGGCGTGGGCGTAACCTCCTGTTTTGCACAACCCGGCAGGCATTTCGATTTCTTTGAAATTGATCCGCAGGTCGTTAAAATTGCCCAAAACCCCGATTATTTCACTTTCCTCTCCGATTGCGGCAGCCCCTACGCCATCACACTGGGGGATGCGCGCCTCACCCTCGCGGACAAGCCCGACGGGATGTACGACCTCATCCTGGTGGATGTTTACAGCTCGGACAATATTCCGGTGCACCTCATCACCCTGGAAGCCATTGAGATGTACCTGAAGAAGCTCAAGCCCGACGGGATTTTGACCTTCAATGTCTCCAACAACTATCTGGACATCGAACCGGTTCTGGCCCGCGCGGCCGAGCATCTGGACATTCCCGCTTATGCGCGCCTCTCCGATACGGAGATCATTGAGGGAACGAAGCTTGAAACCAACATGGCGCATTTCGTGTCCCTGACCCGCAACCCGGATCATGTAAACGCCCTGCTGCAGGCCGGATGGAGCCCGGCGGAATTCCGTGAAGGCGTTCATCTGTGGACCGACCAGTATTCCAACATCGTCAGCGTCCTGCACAACCGGAGCGGCATCCGCCGCCAGCGCCTCTTCCTCCGCAAAGACGGCCTTGATCCGGGGAGCGCAAGGCCGTAAAGATCCCCCATGGACCCAAATCCCGAAAGCCGATGGTTCGGCGAACGCCCCGTGCGGCCGGAGGAAAAAACCGGCCTTGTCCGGAACGTCTTCGACAGCGTGGCCCAGCGCTACGACCTGATGAACGACCTCATGTCCGGCGGGCTGCACCGGCTGTGGAAGGACCGCTTCGTCCGCCAGATCCGGCCCCGGCCCGGCTCGGCCTGCCTCGACGTTGCCGGAGGCACCGGAGACATCGCCTTTCGCCTGCATGCCAAAGCGGGGGCCGGAACTGAAATCACCATCTGCGACATCAACGAGCACATGCTGCGGGTGGGCCGCGACCGGGGCCTGGATAAAGGTCACCTGAAGGATTTTTCCTGGGTCGCCGGAAACGCGGAATCCCTTCCCTTTCCCGACCAGCGCTTTGACCTCTATACCATTGCCTTTGGGCTGCGCAACGTCACCCGGATTGACATGGCCCTCGCGGATGCGTTCCGCGTTCTGCGGCCCGGGGGCCGCTTTTACTGCCTCGAATTCAGCCGCGTGGAAAATCCCCTGCTCGCCCGGCTTTACGAAGGCTATTCCTTTGGCGTGATCCCCCAAATCGGGAAGCTCGTCGCCGGGGATTCTGAAAGTTATCGCTATCTGGTCGAAAGCATCCGGAAATTCCCTTCCCGGGAAAATCTGGCCGCCCGCATGGAGAACGCAGGCTTCAAAAATGTTAAATTCACAAACTTATCGGGCGGGATTGTCTCTATACACCAAGGTATTAAGGCATAAATTTTTGAAAATTTAAAAAATATACAAATTTTTTATTGACAAATATGGCGATAGGGCGCAAAGCTACACGCCATTGCTTTAAATGTGTTTTAAAGAATTAATTTTAATCCAAAAAGGGGAACTACTTACAATGAGCAGCTTTACAAAATCTATCGTTTACTCCGGCGTTGTTCTGGCACTGGGTCTGGTCGCTATCTTCGCGATCCGCTCCAACATGATCGACCAGGGCGCAGGCATGTCCAACATCGAACCAGCCGCTGGCCAAGTCGCTGAAGACACCACAGGCACGGACGAAGCCGCACAAACACAAGAAGATGCAACGGCCACGATCGAGCCCGCAACCGGCGAAGAAGCTGCTGTTGTTGAAGAAGAAGCTGCCGCTGACGCTGCCCATGATGCTTCCGTCAACACCATCGTCGAATCCGATGCCGATGCTGCCGCTGCTGATGCCAACGAAGCTGCTGCTGACGCTAACGAAGCCGCTGACGATGCTGTCGATGCTGCTGCCGACGCCGTTGACGCTGCCGCAGAAGCTGAAGATGCCGCTGCGAAAGCCGAAGACGCCGCCGCTGAATAATCGCGGCCTTTTCTAAAATTCTTTCAAAGCCCTGCCTTTCTTAAGGCAGGGCTTTTGCTATATAGTCATTCTTCCAAAGGATGAAATGAATGATCCAGGCCCTTGAAAACAAATCGCTTGTTCTGGTTATTTCCGGAGGCATCGCGGCCTATAAGGCGTTCGAGCTGATCCGCCTGATCCGAAAAGCGGGCGGCACGGTGCGCTGTGTCCTGACCCCGGGCGGGGAACGGTTTATCACGCCCCTCAGCGCCGCCGCGCTCAGTGAGAATCCGGTCTACACCGATCTATGGTCCCTGAAGGACGAAGCGGAAATGGGCCATATCCGGCTTTCGCGCGAAGCGGACATGATCATCGTGGCCCCCGCCAGCGCCAATATGATCGCCAAAATGGCCCACGGGATGGCCGACGATCTCGCCACCGCCATGCTGCTGGCCGCCGACAAGCCCGTCTTGATCGCGCCGGCCATGAACCCCATGATGTGGGCGCACGCCGCCACACAAGACAACATTGATCTTCTGAGACAGCGTGGAATCCTTCAGGTCGGCCCGGCGGCCGGCGATACGGCCTGCGGCGAGACCGGCACGGGCCGCATGGCGGAACCCCAGGACATTCTGGACGCAGCCATACAAGCCCTTTCATCGAGTGAAAAGCAGGGGCTTCAGGGCCTCACCGCCCTCGTGACCGCCGGCCCGACCTATGAGCCCATCGACCCGGTGCGGTTCATCGGCAATCGCTCCTCGGGCAAGCAGGGTTTCGCCATCGCCCGCGCGCTCGCGAAGGCGGGCGCCCGGGTTACGCTGGTCAGCGGACCGGTGGACGAACGCCTTGTCCAGTCCTTGTCCTCCCTTTCCCCAAACTCAATGCCCAGCTTTCCCCTCACCGTCATCGCGAGGCCGCATAGCGGCAGTGGCGATCCATCCACCGATGGCTGGAGTCCCAATCC
>JAIOYC010000050.1 GCA_021741325.1 Alphaproteobacteria bacterium | reverse complement strand
TCCTGGGCTTGCTCCAAAGTCAAGGGATCGAGACGCACAAGGGCGCCCGACGCGGGAAAGAGCGGCGGCGGGACCGGTGCGGCACTGTCCACTCTTACAGAGGATGAATATGCATCCGGGACCGGGCGAGGAGTCTCCGTTTTGGAAGAGCCATCCACGGTGACCTTTACCGGCGTTTCCCGGGATCGAACATCCGGGGCCGGTTGGTTAGCATCTGAGGGCACAGCGGTTCCGGCCACGTAAAGCGTCCCTCGGTTCGGAGGTGTTCCGGGTTTCAATTCCAGTTCCACCCGTGTTCCTTCGCGCGGGGGGCTTCGTCCGGGTTCGGGGCGGATATCTATGTCGCCCTGCGCCGTGCGGACGCGCACGGACCCGTCAGAATTCGGGCGTCCGATCTCTCCCTCTATGCGCACGGGTCGCTCTATTGTGCGTATCGAAGAGGGCATACCGATCAGCTGTACGCGAAGACCTTCCTCTGATCCTGCGCCCGAGGGTGCAGGAGGCGGTGTCTGCCCGCGGGGCGGCAGGGGAGGAAAGCCGGATTCGGTCATGGGGGTATTATAGCGGTTTTAGAGCGTTTCCGGCTATGTGTTCCATCCGTATGGCACAAGATTTTCGAAAGGCGTGCCGGGCACAATGCGCATTTCTTTAGGAATACCGGCTTTTTCAAGTTGAAGGTTGGCCTCTTCCGTGACGGCGTCTATGAGCGCGTATTGCATGTTTGTGACGGGATGCTCTTGTTTGCTTCTCTGCGCACGTCGCCATTCCTCATGGAGAGCGGGTTCAAGCTTCTTCCGGGAAATGGATTTATTGCCAACAGCCTGCAGCATGTCGTCTCGTATGCCTGGCAGCATACTGTTGGAATTAAGGGAGGCGCGGGCCATTCCGATTTCTTGCCCTTCTTTCTCAAGGGTATCCTCCCATGCCGTTCCTAAAGCGTGAAGCTTAAGAGGCCATATCGCGGCTTTTCTTTTGAGGGCGTCTTCATTCAAGGCCATGGAGAAGTTTATATATAGATTTCCCATGGATGTAAAGAAGAATATGACTATAAAGCTTCAGGCTGTCGCGATCTCGCGGCGCATTTCAGACAGATCCTGCCAGAGGGTACGGGCGATTTTTTCCACATCTTCCGCCGCGCCCGCGTTTGGAGAGCGGATTAGGATCGGTGTCTGGTGACGGATGCAGTCCTTGACCTTGGGGTCCGCGCGGACCATGCCCGCCAGCGGGGGACGCAGGCGTAAAAAATTCTCGCAGGCTCTCAGAAGGGTTTTGTACGTCTTCTCACCCTCGGTGGTGGTGGGCGCCATATTGACCACAATACTGACCGTCTTGGACAGGCCCGCGGCATTGCCCAGCTTGATGAAGGCATAAGCATCGGTCAGGGATGTCGGTTCGTCCGTCGTAATCAGGACTGTACGCGTAGCCGTGGCGGAGAGCATTCGTACGGTACGATCTACCCCTGCACCGAGATCGGCGATCACGATATCGTAATCCTCGGCCACTTCCAAGATCTGGTCGCGCAGGATCGCGAGGCGCTGACTGGGAAGGGCGGATAAGGAAGCCTGTCCTGAGCGTCCCGCGACAATATCAAACCCGCCTTCTTCGTATCGCTGTACGACTTTGTCCAGCCCCAGCCGTCCCCGGATCACGTCATTCAGGTCGCGCTTGGGCATGAGGCCGAGCTGTACGTCCACATTCGCGAGTCCGAGGTCTCCATCGAACAACAGAACTTTTTTCCCCATTTTTGCCAGGGCGTGAGCCAAGGTAATTGAAAACCAGGTCTTGCCCACGCCGCCTTTGCCGCTGGCCACGGCAATGAGGTTATCCCCTTTGCGAAAGGCCGGCATGGCGGTTCTGGTCTGGGTGGCGATATCGGACATCAACGCGTTCCTGCTTTCCTTATCGTCTGTGTTTCCGGGCTGCGGTAGCCCTTGGGCATGAGCAGTTTAGCCAAACTCTTGGGCGTAAGCGAGAACAAACCATCCGCCACCTTCGAAGTCCGGCTGGCATCGGTGAAGGTGAAGGAGCCATGGTGCGCCGCCGAAAGAACTCCGCCGAGGCGGCGCGCGATATCTAGTCGTGTGGGAAAAAGATGGCGGACGCCCAGCGCGGAGAAGGCTTTGCCCATATCGCCGCAATCCTGCGCATCGCCGCCTGCGGGCAGAATTAAGACAGGCTCTGAATCGCATACGCTCATAAGCCGCGCCAGGATTTTAATGTCGTCCGTGCTGAATGGGTTAATGCCGGGCGTGTCGATGATGATTTGATCCATCTCCTCAAGATCCGCCAGAATATTTCGCAGGTCCTGGGGAGCCTTGGCCCGCTTTAGATCGACGCGAAGCAATTTTGTGAAGGCCTCTAGCTGTTCGGCCCCCCCAGCCCTTAGTGTATCGGTGGTCACGACCCCGATTTTCAGGCCTTCCATAGTGCCCCGTGTGGCGAGTTTGGCCGTGGCAAGGGTTTTTCCGGCTCCGGGCGGCCCCACCAGCATCAGGGGCTTTTTGTAAGCCCTGGCGGGCAGAGGGCGGAAATTGAACAGATGCTCGATGGCTGCGATCAGCGCAATCCCCGGATCTTCCAGACCTATAACGCTGGCGCAGGAAATAATGTGGTCCATGACATCTTCGGGAACCGCATGGCGCAGCATGGCATCCGTAATGTCTTCGGTGACGGCCGATTCCTCGTCTTCCGAATCATATTGCAGCCAGTCGCTTCCCGAGGCGGGAGAGCCTCCCCTCCCCAGTTCGAAGGATGGCTCTATGGCCGCCGTCACGCGGACCGCGCGGCCGCCTTTTTCCTCGCGCGTGGCGACGATCACGGCCTCTTCTCCGAGCGTGTCACGAACCATTTGCATTGCCTCAGACATAGTTTTGGCATAAAAAGACTTGAGCCGCATGGCGGAGTTTCAGATTACTTAGGACAAACTGTTACGCATCTGCGCATCCTCGATTCTGTGAGTATGCACCTTAAGAGAATCATACACCCAAAATGAGCGGTATGGAAATTGTTGTTTGAAAAATTGCCAAACCCCGTAAACTGGTATAGGTAACGCTATGCGCATCAAGCGCGGGCCTGTAGCTCAGTTGGTTAGAGCAGTCCGCTCATAACGGATTGGTCGGGGGTTCAAGTCCCTCCGGGCCCACCAACCCTCTCAAATGCTTAGAACATACTCTATGCACCCGTCAGAGGTTCATTTTCCTTCTAACCATCTGTAAGAGGGGGATAAACTGACAGCCTTTTGGGGATGTGGTAATTTGAGTCCGAAAGGCAGGACCAAATGAGTTTTCAAGAAGATGTCCAAAGAATCACTTCGCAGATACCTAATTAGCATTGCTTATTATCTTTCTTTCGACGTCCGGAACGTAGGGCTTGCCCAACTACACCGGGGCCGGGAGAAACAACCACGCGCGCCGAAGCATTTGGAATTTCATGTGCAAGACTTGCAACGGTAACACCATTCTTTTTAGCTTTCTCAAAAATTTGATATACATCTTCACCACTAATGGTTTGACCTTCATCCGCCATTATCAGCGTATCTATTTTAAATGCAGCATCATTAGTGGTTTTGGTTGATAACGAAGAAGTCACTATGGTTTCAACAGTGTCCTGGGTAAGGACATCCCCTATACCCTCACCAAAAGTAAAGCGACCTTTTACAATATGAGGAGCGGTTTTTATAGCTTCGATGGTTATGATCTCGTAATCCCTGAACGGCAAATGAAAATCATTGTAATTTATGAAAGGCTGGCTATCTATCCGCATTTGAAAATGATAATGCGGATGTTTAAAGTGTTCTGATTTTTCATGACCTGAATAATCATTTTCCGAGCATGAAAAAGACCATTCTAATTTTTTATATTTTATAGTCACTTCAAAAAGTTTGCCCGTACCTTCATCTTTCAAGTCATTTATATTTCGAGCAAAACTACCTTCATTTGCAACCCATCTAAGATAGCTTTGCATCTGAAAGAAACCGTACTTCTCCACTATAGCCAAGAAATCATTCTTTTTAAAACCGCTTGGTCTTAAAAGCCAATGTAAGCACGGTAATTCCGGGTAGAAAGAAGAAATAGATTTTTGGCACAGATAGCAGTGACGGGCCCGAAAGCTTGTTCTAAAATCCTGATGCTCTTGTTCTGTGTCCCGGATATTTTCTTGGCTAATTTTGTTACGCTCGCTTTCCGGCAAGGACGCCAAAAACTCTGCGTATTGTCTTCCTGTTTCTTTTTTGTCCTCGATCATAGCGATGCATCCTATTCAGCGATAATACCCTATGGACGCAAATTGAAGCCCGGTTCAAACGCTTGTTTTTGTAACGCACATCTGTCTACACATCATGTGTTTTAAGAAGGACTAAGCCTTTGAAAAAATAAGGGTGCGGGGGTTACGCAGACAATCTCCCTCCGGGCCCACCAACTTCCTCCTACCGTAAACTATATTTAAGAAAACCGGTTATTCTTCGGGAATCCATTGGGGGGAAGGCGCCCGGCGGCGGCGCGTTTTCCGATCCACGGGCTGATATCATCCACCTTTGTCGTGCCGGATCCGTACCGGAACTCCAGCCCTTCGCCGACGGCAAAGGTTTTGGCGTCGCTCAGACCCTCTTTGACCTTTTGCAACATGACGCCCTTGCCCCGCGACATCTCTGGCAGTTCGGCTAGGGGAAAAACAAGCATCTTCCGGTTTTTCCCGATTACCGCGAGATGATCATGATCCGCAGCGATATAGAAGCATAACTGCGCCTCCGCGCTCGCGCCGATATTCAAAACCTGCTTGCCGGATTTTGTCTGGGCCAGGACGTCAGCGGCCTTCACGACAAAACCGTGCCCCTCGGTGGAAGCGACCAGAATTTTACCCTCGGGCTCATAGAGCATCAGCCCCGCCAGATCGGAGTCATTGGGCAGATCGACCATCAGGCGCAACGGTTCGCCAAAGCCGCGCCCGGGCGGAAGCTTATCAGCGCCCACTGTGTAAAACCGCCCGTTGGTGCCGAAAGCCAGAATCTTGTCCGTCGTCTGGCATTCCAGAACGAAGCGTCCCCGGTCGCCATCCTTGTATTTGAAATCATCCGCATTGTGGCCATGCCCTTTCATGGCGCGGATCCATCCCTTGTCCGAGCAGATCACCGTGACGGGCTCTTTCTCGATCAGGGCTTCTTCCAGATCCGTCATGTCCACGGCCTCGACCGCCCCCCCGATGAGCGTCCGGCGTGCACCCAGCGCTGTATCGGGCCCGAATTGCTTTTTCAACGCGGCGATCTGTTTTTTGATGGCGGTCCATTGCCGGGCTTCCGACGCGATCAGTTTTTGCAGCTCGTCGCGCTCTTTGGAAAGCGCGTCATGCTCGGTGCGGATCTCCATCTCCTCGAGCTTACGCAGGGAGCGCAGGCGCATGTTCAAAATAGCCTCGGCCTGAATTTCCGAGAGCTTGAACACCTTCATCAATTCCGTTTTGGGCTCGTCCTCGAACCGGATGATGCGGATCACTTCGTCCAGATTGAGATAAACGATCAGATAGCCTTCCAGCACTTCGAGCCGGTGCAGGACTTTCCCCAACCTGTGGCGAGAGCGGCGAACCAGAACCTCCTGCCGGTGATCCAGCCATGCCTGCAGAACCTCCTTGATATTCATCACGCGCGGGACCAGCCCGCCATCGAGGACATTCATATTCAGCGGGAACCGTGTTTCCAGGTCTGTCGCGCGGAACAGGGCCTCCATCAAAAGGGCCGGGTCCACGTTGCGGCTCTTGGGAACGAGAATCAGGCGGATATCCTCGGCACTTTCATCCCGTACGTCTTCGAGAAGCGTCAGTTTCTTGGCGTTGATCAGCTCGGCGATTTTCTCGATCAGGCGGGATTTTTGCACCTGATAGGGGATCTCCGTCACGACGATCTGGTACTGGCCCTGTTTTAATTCTTCGCGCTCCCATTTCGCCCGTACGCGAAACGATCCCCGTCCGGTGCGATACGCTTCCACGATCGCGGCGCGGTCTTCAACCAGCACGCCACCCGTGGGGAAATCAGGCCCTGAAACAACATCGGCCAGCGCTTCGAAATCGGGATCGCCCGCCAGCATCAATTCCATGGCGGTGCACAACTCGGCGGCGTTATGGGGGGGGATGCTCGTGGCCATGCCGACCGCGATCCCCGAAGAGCCGTTGGCCAACAGATTCGGAAAACCGCCGGGCAGGACGACAGGCTCGGATTCGGACCCGTCATAGGTCGGGCGGAAATCCACGGCGTCCTCGTCAATCCCGTCCAGAAGAAGAAGCGCTACGTCTGTCAGGCGCGCCTCGGTGTATCGCATGGCCGCCGCATTGTCCCCGTCGATATTGCCGAAATTTCCCTGGCCGTCGACCAGCGGGTAGCGCTGCGCGAAATCCTGAGCGAGGCGCACCATCGCGTCGTAGACCGCCGTGTCGCCGTGCGGGTGGTACTTTCCGATCACATCGCCCACCACGCGGGCGGATTTTTTCGGCTGCTGGTTGGGGTTGAGCTTGAGCTGATCCATCGCATAGAGCAGCCGCCGGTGCACGGGCTTGAGCCCGTCGCGCACATCGGGCAGCGATCGGCTCATGATCGTGGAGAGCGCGTAGGACAGGTACTTGTCGGCCAGAATCTCGCTAAAGGGCTGGTCGACGACGATGGATTCGGAAACGGCGCGGCGGCGGGTCATGGGGATTGTTTAAAACAGCCGCAGGACGCTGTCCAGTCGGAATACTCGGGAAAATCCTGCGCAAAACATATTGTCTTTTGACCGACCAGACCATATAAACCTCTTTGGCTTTGAAAATTTGAAACAGGAAAATATATTATGGCTACATTAGGCGGCGTGATTGTTCCTCCCGATTATGATCCCGAGAAGGACAAGGGCAAATTCATGAATCCGGTCATGCTGGAATATTTCCGGCTGCGGCTTATCGAGTGGCGCACCGAACTTCTCAAGGAGTCTCAGGAAACTATTCAAAAAACGCTGCAAGGAACGGAACTGCAGCAGCCGGACCTGGCGGACAGGGCCTCCGCCGAGACCGATCACGCTCTGGAGCTGCGCACGCGGGACCGCGAGCGCAAGCTGATCAATAAAATCAATCAGGCGCTGGAACGCATCAATGATGGCGAATATGGCTTCTGCGAGGAAACGGGCGAGCCTATTTCCATCCCCCGCCTCAAGGCCCGCCCCAACGCGACGCTCAGCCTGGAGGCGCAGGAGCGTCACGAACGGATGGAAAAAACCCATCGGGACGATTGATTTTATAAATCGCTAAAATCACGGACGAGAATTTCACGTTTGCCCACGGCGTTGGCGGCGCTGATGATTCCTTGTCGTTCCATTTCCTCGATGATTCGCGCGGCGCGGTTGTATCCAATCTGAAGATACCGCTGCACGAAACTGGTCGAGGCCTTGCCTTCCCGGGCGACCAGAGCGACGGCCTGGTCATAGAATTCATCCACGGTTTCTCCGTCACTGCCGCCTCCGAACATGGCCGCCATGATTTCGCTATCCCCAAAATCGCCGCCTTCGGTGATGCTGGTTACGTAGTCGGGCTTGCCCTGCGTTTTCAGGGATCCCACAACGCGCTCCACGTCTGAATCCGAGACAAACGGTCCGTGAACCCGGGTAATGCGCCCGCCGGGCGCCATGTAGAGCATGTCTCCCATGCCCAGAAGCTGTTCTGCTCCACCCTCGCCCAGAATAGTGCGGCTGTCGATCTTCGAGGTGACCGCGAAACTGATGCGTGTCGGGAAATTGGCCTTGATAACGCCCGTGATGACATCGACGGAGGGCCGCTGCGTGGCCATGATGAGATGGATACCGGCGGCGCGCGCCATTTGAGCCAGGCGCTGGATAGCGCTTTCGACATCCTTGCCCGCCACCAGCATCAGATCCGCGAATTCGTCCACCACCACGACGATGTAGGGCAGCTCGGTCAGATCCATGGCCCGCTCTTCAAAGGTGGGCTCGCCAGTTCCGGTGTCGAATCCGGTTTGCACCTTCGTCATGATGGTCTCGCCTTTTTCCGAAGCTTCCTTCAGGCGGGCGTTGTAACCCTCGATGTTCCGGACGCCGAGTTTGGACATCGAGCGGTATCGGTTTTCCATCTCCTGGACCGTCCATTTCAGAGACACGACGGCCTTGCCGGGTTCCGTGACAACGGGAGCGAGCAGATGCGGAATATTATCGTAGACCGAGAGTTCCAGCATCTTGGGGTCGATCATGATAAACCGGCATTGCTCGGGAGACAGGCGGAAGAGCAGCGACAAAATCATGGTATTGACGGCCACCGACTTCCCCGATCCCGTTGTTCCTGCCACCAGCAAGTGGGGCATCTTCGCCAGATCGGCCAGAATCGGCTGCCCGCTGATGTCTTTTCCGAGGATCAGGGGAAGCTTGGCCCGGGTTTTCTCAAAGAGTCGGGATGCCAGGAGATCTTGCATATAGACTGTCTGGCGGTGTTTGTTGGGGAGTTCTATCCCTATCACATTGCGCCCCGGAACGACCGCGCATCGCACGGATACGGCGGACATTGAGCGCGCGATATCATCGCTCAGGCCTATGATCTTGGAGCTTTTTGTCCCCGGAGCGGGCTCCAGTTCGTACAGGGTCACGACGGGACCGGGATGGATGCTTGTGATATCCCCCTGGACGCCAAAGTCATTCAGAACATTTTTGAGGAGCTCCGCATTGCGGCGCAGGGCCTTCTCATCCAGCTGTTCGGCCTTGTTTTCCTCCGGGGGTGTTTGCAGGAGATTGACGTCAGGCAGTTCCCACTCTCCCACGGGCAGCGCAAAAGCTTGCTGTCCCGAAGGCACGCTCGGGGATGAGCTGGCGATCGGAGGCGCCACCACAGGAATGGTGGTTTTTCGTTCCGGACGTTCTATCGCCGAGGGAGTGGATTCTTCCAGAAGAGGCGGGGTTTTGGTTCTTTTTTTAAGGGTCTGGGGAGGAGGAACGGCAATTTCGTCGGATTCGGAATCTTCGTCCTCTTCTTCCTCCTCCTCCTCCACTGCAATCTTTGTCCGGGGCGCGCGCTTTTTTGGCTTTTCGGGTTTTTTCCAGGCTTCCAGGAAGCCAAACAGGGAGTCGGGTTCATATCCGGGATCGTTATACTGTTTGAACCAGCCGAAAAAGCTGGTGAATGCCCGCAGCAAGGTGAGCGTGATAACTCCGAAGATCGCCCGGGCATAAGCGCTTGCCCAGAGAAATTCCTCCTTCGTGAAGGCGGCGGCGAACAAAAACGCGCTCAGTGTTACAAGCCCGGCGGTGGCCGCTATTATTAAAGGATTCAAAAGAGGGGAAAGGGCGTGCAGGCGTTCCAGAAGAAGTGTTCCGGCGCTGCTCCCCAGGTAAGGATGAACCGTCCATTCGCCTGATGGAATCTGTGCGAACGCAATGGCGGCGCCTACGCCCGCGAGCATCAAGGCGACGACGCGCAGCCAGAAGGGCCGCAATGGTTCGCGCCTGAGCATCCTTGCGCCCCACGCCAGAACACCCGCAGCCATGAAAACGCCACCGATGCCCAAGGTTTGCAATAGGAGATCGGCTACCCACGCGCCGGGACGGCCCACGATATTTGAAATATGCTGCTGTTCTCCGTCCGTGTTCCAAGAAGGGTCTGTGTGCTCATAGCTGGCCAGGGCCGCCAATGTTAAAATTCCGGCACCCATGAGAACAGCCGCGACCATGTCAAAAAGCCGCCGGGCGATAAAAGCCTGGAAGGATTCCGGTATAAAGGACGAAAACCGTGAATTCTTGCGTTTTTTTCCAGAAAGATTCTTGATGCTGCGTGTGGTGGCCATGGGGTCTTTCGGGGGATTTGAAAAGAAAATGAGGAAGCTGAAAAGGCGTGAGAATCTTGCAATTCTCAGGATACAACCCGATGGTCATAAAAGGCAAGAAGTTCTTCGTGCCCTTTCCTTTCATTCGGGGCTTGCCGGGAGAGGACGGCATTGGATACAAACGCGATTATGATCCTTATCACCCGCCCCCGCGAGGATGCCGAACTGTTTGCCCGCGCCCTGAGGGAAAAGGGGTTTTCCGCGCTTGTCTGTCCCATGCTTGAGATTGCGCCCTGTTCTTTCGCGGAGCCGGATCTGGAACATTGCCGGGGCCTTGTCTTTACGAGCGCCCAGGCCGTGCGCACGTTTTCCGAAAAAACAACTCTCCGGAATTTGCCGGTGTTTGTGGTGGGGGAGCAAACGGCCCAAACGGCCCGGGAAAAAGGATATGGAAATTTAGTCGTTGCTGAAGGAAATGCGGAGAGTTTGGAAAGAGTGCTCCTGCAGGAATCTTCTGATGGGGAAGGATTTTTTTTACACGTACGGGGAGATTGGATTTCCTATCCTTTGGGCCAAGGGTTAGAAAAAAAGAATGTAAAAATAAACGAGCTTGTCGTTTATACCGCCCGGTTGGTATCTTTTTTAGAGCCTGTGGTAAAAGAGCCAATGATCACCGGTCAAGTCAGGGCCGTTACATTTTTTTCAAAGCGTACGGCCCAAGCCTTCCTGGAGTGCCTCGAAAGAGATGGACTCTTCAAATATTTGCACGGTATAAAGGCCCTGTGCATCAGCCGGGCCGTTTCCGAGTACGTACAGGCGTACTTTCCTGAAGCGATTTGGAAAACCGTGGAGTTTGCGGTTGAGGCGGATAGCGGCGGGATGTTGGATCTGGTCTTGCGAACATACCAGCTCCACCCGGATGACAATGCGTAATGGATAGAGGGCAACCATGACCAAAACAGATAATCTGAAAATGCCGATCGGAAATGCGGGCATCATTATTGAACGCTTCGGAGGCATACGGCCCATGGCTAAAAAGATGGATGTGGCCGTTACCACGATTCAAGGCTGGAAAAAACGGGATTCTATTCCGGCTGCCCGGCGCGCCGAACTGGTAAACGCCGCGGCGGCGCACGGAATAGATCTTTCGGATATGCTCGATAATGTCGAGACTCCTCTGCCTCCTGCGGCAAAAAAACCCAAAGCCAGCCCGCCGGTAATAGACGCTTCTGTGAAAGAACGCACAAAAGAATCTTCCATCATCCCCGCGCCCACAGAGCCGGACTCGTCTGAAACCCTGCAGCGTGTGCTGGTGGAAACCGAGAAGAGCGCGGTCGCCAAGAGCGCCTGGGTGAGTGTGGTTCTCATTCTTCTTGCCGTGGCGGCTATTGTGCTCTTGTACTGGCCCCGCGCCCCTCTGAATGGGCCCGATCCACGCCTGAGCGCCCTTGAGCAGAATGTGGACGGATTGCGCACGGATGTGGAGACGGTTCGCAGCGAGCAGTCTTTTCTCAGCACCCTCATCCCGGCGGATCTTGATGAGCGAATCGCAGGCATACAGCAGCAGGCGGAGGCGGCCCGCAGCACCGTTAACGCCGCGCTGGAAAAAGCCGGCGAAATTTCGGACGATATGTTCGGGCAGAATGCGGGATCCCTTGATGAGCGTCTGAGCCGTCTGGAATCCCACATGGCCGGCCTCCCAGGTTCACAGAACATGCATATGCTTCTCGAGCGCTTCCGCAGCCTGGGCAATTCGCTGGCGGGGCAGGAGCAGCTTTCACAGGCCATGACGGAGCTTGGGGCCTTGATGGAAGGGGTCTCTGCGCAGGCGCCCTCGGATGCGAGCGCTCCGGTTTCCGGATTGCAAGAAAATTTAGGCGAGATTTTGGCCAATGCCCGGGCTCACAGCCCGGCGCTGGGTGTTACATTCGAGGGGGTGCCCGATGAGGACTTGAAGGCCGCGGCGATGCTGCTGGGCATGAATCAGTTCCGCAGCACCCTGAACCGCAGCGCCACGCCGTTTCAAAATGATTTCAAGGTTTTAAAGGGGATGATCGGCGAATCGGATCCGGAATTGAACGCCGCGCTTGATCGTCTCGCGCCCCACGCAGAGCAAGGGGTGTTGACGCCTGCGCGCCTTTCGGAAGAGTTCAAGGGTTTGGCGGGCGAAGCCGTCGTGGCCTCGCTTCGGGGAGAGGATGTTTCGCTGATGGAGCGGGCCAAAGCGCGCCTGGGAACACTTTTGCAGGTCCGGAAGGACGGCGATCTGGTATCGGGAACGGATACGCAGGCCGTTGTAGATCAGGCGGAAACTTTTCTGGAGCAGGGCCAGATCGATCGGGCTATCGCGGAGCTTCAGACTTTGCAGGGGCCTGCCGCCGAAGTCACGGCCCCCTGGGTCGAAAAAGCAAGAGCCGCCGCCGAAGCTGAAAAGGTCAAAACCCTTCTGGACCGGCATCTGACCGCCGCGGCGACAAGCCCGCCGCCGCCGGGGGGATAGACGCATGTCTATCGCAGGCCGTCCGATAGACAAGGGGGACGTGATCCTTGCCCTGCCGCACTTGGATCTGATCCCCTCTTATGTAGAG
>JAIOYC010000049.1 GCA_021741325.1 Alphaproteobacteria bacterium | reverse complement strand
GGAGAGTGAACGTCGTCCACGTATCCTGCTGACGGGGGTGAACGCGGCGCTTCAGCGGGTTATGCCCGCCGATGCGCTGCGCAACGCCGGATTTTCAGCCAAAATCCGAGAACGCCTGGACCGCGCGCGTCTGGACACATATCTGCGCGAGAATGGCTATATCCGCGCGGATACGGTCCGTGTGCATGGGGAATACGCCATGCGGGGCGGCATCATCGATATTTTTCCCGCGGGATTCGAAAATCCGGTGCGGCTGGATCTGTTCGGAGATGACATCGAAAGCATCCGCGAATTCGATCCCGCGACGCAACGAACGCAGGCGAAGCTTGAGACTTTCGAGTTGAGACCTGCGGTCGAATTTTTCCTGAACGAGGGTTCCATCGCACGTTTCCGCTCAGGCTACCGGGAAGCCTTCGGTCCTTCGAAGGGCAATGATCCCCTTTATGAAGCCGTGTCCGAGGGCCGGCGCTATAACGGCATGGATCATTGGCAACCTTTGTTTTTCGAGCATATGGACACGCTGTTCGATTATGCCCCCGGCGCGGGCATAACGTTCGATCATCACGCTCAGGATTCCCATACGGAACGGCTTGTGCAGATCCGGGATTTTTACGAGACGCGTCGCGCACTCCGGGATGCGGCCGCCGCTAAAAATACATCCGGCGGGATGTATCATCCCCTTCCGGCCCCACTTTTATATCTTCAAGAGGCGGAGTGGACCATACGGACAGGAAACGCGGAGATTCTATCACCCTTTCGCTCCCCTCATGCCGAAGGGGGTGAAGAAGCGACAAAGGGCCGGGATTTTTCGGATATCCGGGCTTTGCCGGACGGCGATGTTTTCGGAGAGCTGAAGAAACATATTGGGTATCTCGCCCGCCCGGTTCTCATCGCCTGCGCGACCGAGGGGGCCAAGGCGCGCCTCACCGGATTGATGGACCATGCGGGTATCGGGCCGATGAAGGATTGCGGCGCGTATGAGGATATAAAACGCCTGAAACCCGGACAGACAGGGGTGGGGATTTTACCGTTGGAGCACGGATTCGTCGCGCCGGATTTGGCCATCATCACGGAATCCGACATTCTGGGCGACCGTCTGGCGCGCGCGGGAAAAAAAAGACGCAAAGCCGGAAATTTTCTAACGGAAATTTCCGCGCTGGCCGAAGGTGATTATGTGGTTCACACGGATCATGGGATCGGAAAATTTATTGCGCTGGAAACGCTCAAGGCCGGAAAAACCCTTCATGACTGCTTAAAGATTGAATATGCGGGCGGTGATCGCCTCTATGTTCCGGTCGAAAATATCGAAGTGCTCTCGCGCTTTGGATCAGGCGAGGGCGCCGTACAGCTCGACAAGCTCGGTGGGGCTGGCTGGCAGGTACGAAAAGCCCGGGTAAAGAAAAACCTGATGGAGATGGCCGAAGGACTCCTGGAGATTGCGGCGGCCAGAATGCTGGGACGCGCCGAAACGCTTGATATCCCTGCGGACCTCTACAACGAATTCGCCGCGCGCTTTCCCTATCAGGAAACAGAAGACCAGGAACGGGCGATTCAGGAGGTTCTCGCAGGACTGGCGGGAGAGTATCCCATGGACCGCCTCGTGTGCGGGGATGTCGGTTTCGGGAAGACCGAAGTGGCCATGCGCGCGGCCTATGTCGCCGCCATGGACGGGGCGCAGGTGGCCGTGGCGGTCCCCACGACGTTGCTGGCGCGACAACATTACCGGAATTTCACCCAGCGCTTCGCGGGAACGGGCCTGCGCATTGCGCAGCTGTCGCGAATGGTGTCTCCCAAGGAAGCGGAGGATGTCAAAAAAGGATTATCCGACGGCAGTGTGAACATCGTCATCGGTACGCACGCCCTGTTTGCAAAAGATATAAAGTTCACAAACCTGGCTCTGCTGATCGTGGACGAGGAACAGCGCTTTGGCGTGAAGCAGAAGGAACGGCTGAAAGAACTGCGCACGAATGTTCATATCCTGACCCTGACCGCCACACCCATTCCGCGCACATTGCAAATGTCCCTGACCGGGGTGAAGGAAATGAGCCTGATTGCCACCCCGCCCGTCGACCGCCTGGCGGTTCGGACCTTTGTGCTGCCGTTTGATTCGATGGTGATCCGCGAGGCGCTTTTGCGCGAACATTACCGTGGCGGGCAAAGTTTCTACGTCTGTCCTCGCATTAAAGACATGCAAGAGATAGAGGCCGAGCTGAAGGAGCTGGTCCCCGAACTCAAACTGGTCAGCGCCCACGGACAGATGACCCCCGCGGATCTGGAAGACCGCATGAGCGCGTTCTATGACGGGCAGTATGATATTTTGCTGGCGACCAATATCATCGAGAGCGGGATTGATATTCCCCGTGCCAACACCATGATTGTCCATCGCGCCGATATGTTCGGTCTGGCCCAACTCTACCAGATACGAGGCCGCATCGGGCGCTCGAAGGTACGGGCTTATGCCTATCTTACCTGGGCGCCGCAGGCTCGCCTCAGTCCGCAGGCGCAAAAGCGCCTTGAGGTCATGGAGACTCTCGATACACTGGGATCGGGGTTTCAGCTCGCCAGCCACGACATGGACATACGGGGAGCCGGCAATCTTCTGGGAGATCAGCAATCGGGGCATATCCGGGAAGTCGGGGCGGAGCTTTACCAACAAATGCTTGAAGACGCCGTAGCGGCCGCGCGGGCGGGCGCGGGGCTGGCAGAGGTTCAAAATGACCGCTGGTCGCCCCAGATTAACCTGGGGACTTCGGTGTTGATACCGGAAGACTATGTGGAGGATCTCAGCGTCCGGATGGGTCTATATAGAAGGCTGGCCGATCTTGCCAACCCGCCTTCTCTTGCTCCTCAAGGAAGAGATATTCACAGGGAAAATTTCAGTGCGGAACTGGAATCCTTCGCCGCCGAGCTCATCGACCGGTTTGGCCCCCTGCCCGCTGAGGTGACCAATCTCTTGGATATCGTCTCCATAAAACAATTGTGCAAGATCTCGGGTGTGGTCAGCGTAGAGGGCGGACCCAAAGGGGCGGTAATCGGATTTTATAACGATTCCCCTTCCAACGTGCCGGCCCTTCTGACCTGGATACAGAAAAAAGGGGGCAGCATAAAGCTGCGGGCCGATCAAAAACTTGTGCTCATCCGGCAATGGGATACGCCTGGCCAGCGGGTGAAGGGCGTGCGCGCCCTGATGGCCGAATTGGCGGCCACACAGATTGAGGGCTAACAAGGGAGATTGTGTGAGCGAAAAAAGATACCCCTCAACAAAAGTAGGGGAAACCCAAAGAAGAGCTTCTCATTCATACAATAAATCTTAATGGAAAATCTGGAAAGAGAAAACTCGTAAACAGGTTTGAAAAGCATCAAATCAGGTTTTGAAGATCTGGCAGCGAACTACTCTCCCGCGCCTTAAGACGAAGTACCATCGTCGTACAGAGGTTTCACGGCCGAGTTCGGGATGGGATCGGGTGTTTCACTCTGGCTATAACCACCAGATCATCGAAACCTGATTTGATTTGAAAAGAATTCCAATGTCTTTGTTTAACAAAACCGAGCCTGATTTCAAAATTCTCTCTCCAGTTAAACCAACCGGGAGAAGAAGGCAGCGGACTGACCGCTGCGCGTGAACAATGGCCTTTTGTAAGTACCATTGCATGAGATGAATTCAAGCCAATCGAGCAATTAGTACTGGTTAGCTTCATGCGTTACCGCACTTCCACATCCAGCCTATCAACGTGGTGGTCTTCCACGGCTCTGATAGGGAGTCCTGGTATTGAAGGGGGCTTCCCGCTTAGATGCTTTCAGCGGTTATCCTGTCCGAACATAGCTACTCTGCGATGCTCCTGGCGGAACAACAGATACACCAGAGGTTCGTTCACCCCGGTCCTCTCGTACTAAGGGCAACTCTTCTCAAGACTCCAACTCCCACGGCAGATAGGGACCGAACTGTCTCACGACGTTCTGAACCCAGCTCACGTACCTCTTTAAATGGCGAACAGCCATACCCTTGGGACCTTCTCCAGCCCCAGGATGAGATGAGCCGACATCGAGGTGCCAAACAGCGCCGTCGCTGTGGACGCTTGGGCGCTATCAGCCTGTTATCCCTAGAGTACCTTTTATCCGTTGAGCGATGGCCCTTCCATGCGGAAACCACCGGATCACTATGACCGTCTTTCGACACTGCTCGACTTGTCAGTCTTGCAGTAAGGCGAGCTTTTGCCATTGCACTCAAAGGACGATTTCCGACCGTCCTGAGCTCACCATCGCGCGCCTCCGTTACTGTTTGGGAGGCGACCGCCCCAGTCAAACTACCCACCACGCAGGGTCCCGGTCCTGGATAACAGGACGCGGTTAGACAACACAAAAGCAAAGGGTGGTATTTCACTTGTCCCCTCCATCCAAGCTGGCGCCTGAACTTCAAAGGGTCCCACCTATGCTACACGTTACAGTCGTATTGCCACTGCGAAGCTATAGTAAAGGTTCATAGGGTCTTTCCGTCTGACCGCGGGTACGAGGCATCTTAACCTCGAATTCAATTTCACTGAGTCTATGCTGGAGACAGCGGGGAAGTCGTTACGCCATTCGTGCAGGTCGGAACTTACCCGACAAGGAATTTCGCTACCTTAGGACCGTTATAGTTACGGCCGCCGTTTACCGGGGCTTCAATTCAGAGCTTGCACTCCTCCTTTTAACCTTCCGGCACCGGGCAGGCGTCAGACCCTATACGTCGTCTTGCGACTTCGCAGAGCCCTGTGTTTTAGATAAACAGTCGCTACCCCCTGGTCTGTGCCACCCGTTCAGAGTTGCCTCAAAACGGGTCATCCTTCTTCCGAAGTTACGGATGTAATTTGCCGAGTTCCTTCAGCATAGTTCTCTCAAGCGCCTTGGTATACTCTACCATCCCACCTGTGTCGGTTTAGGGTACGGTCTTATGTGGAGGCTGTTTCCTGGATGTCCTTCACCGCATCTTCAATCCAATAAGAAGATACGATTTACGGCCACCGTCACACATCCACTGGCCCACGAATATTAACGTGGTTCCCATCGACTACGGCTTTCGCCCTCGCCTTAGGGGCCGGCTCACCCTGCGTAGATTAACTTTACGCAGGAACCCTTGGGATTTCGGCGTGAGTGTTTCTCACACTCATCTCGTTACTCATGTCAGCATTCTCTCTTCCGATACCTCCAGCAAACCTCACGGTTTACCTTCACAGGCTTACGGAATGCTCCGCTACCACGCACATCCGAAGATGTGCATCCTAAGCTTCGGTATATGGCTTGAGCCCCGGTACATCTTAGGCGCCAGGAGTCTTATTTAGACCAGTGAGCTATTACGCTTTCTTTAAATGATGGCTGCTTCTAAGCCAACATCCTGGTTGTCTTGGACTCCCGACTTCCTTTTCCACTTAGCCATAATTTGGGGACCTTAGCTGTAGGTCTGGGCTGTTTCCCTTTTCACCACGGACCTTATCACCCGCAGTGTGTCTGCCATGCAGTACTCCTCGGTATTCGGAGTTTGGTAAGATTTGGTAAGGCTCGCGCCCCCCTAGTCCTTCCAGTGCTCTACCCCCGAGGGTATTCACATGACGCTCTACCTAAATAGATTTCGCGGAGAACCAGCTATCACCCGGTTTGATTGGCCTTTCACCCCTAGCCACAGCTCATCCCCGTCTTTTTCAACAGACGTGGGTTCGGTCCTTCAGTTGGTGTTACCCAACCTTCAACCTGGCCATGGCTAGATCACCGGGTTTCGGGTCTAATCCGTCATACTATGTCGCCCATTTAAGACTCGCTTTCGCTGCGCCTGCGCCTAACGGCTTAAGCTTGCATGACAGACTAACTCGCTGACCCATTATACAAAAGGTACGCCGTCACAGCTTGCGCCGCTCCGACTGCTTGTAGGCATCTGGTTTCAGGTCTATTTCACTCCCCTCATCGGGGTTCTTTTCACCTTTCCCTCACGGTACTTGTTCACTATCGGTCAATCAGGAGTACTTAGCCTTGGAGGATGGTCCCCCCATGTTCAGACAGAATTTCACGTGTTCCGCCTTACTCGAGGACTGTTTTGCTTTTTACCTGTACGGGGCTATCACCCACTTTGGCGCGCATTTCCATACGCTTCCAGTTGTTACAAAACAGCCACTGGGCTGGTCCCGGTTCGCTCGCCACTACTACGGGAGTCTCGGTTGATTTCCTTTCCTCTGGGTACTAAGATGTTTCAATTCCCCAGGTTTGCTTCCGCACCCTATGTATTCAGGTACGGATAACTCAAAAGAGTTGGGTTGCCCCATTCGGAGATCCGCGGTTCAACGGGTGTTGACCCCTTACCACGGCTTATCGCAGCCTGCCACGTCCTTCATCGCCTCTGATTGCCAAGGCATCCACCAGATGCCCTTCAAAACGCTTGAATTCAAATCACGCGCAGGGATAAATCCGCTGCTTGTTTTCTGAAATTAGTTCTCAGTTTTGTCAGACATTGGAGATCGCAGCGCGCCTACAAAATCGCGCTGCGAACCTATTATATCATTTGAATGCTCATAAAATGAACATCCAATGATGTCTTTTCAAACCTATTTACGATGTATAAGAACCAGGTCTTGGGACCTGGGTATTGGGTGTTCAAACTAAACCCAATACCAAGAACCTAAAACCAAGGATGGTGGACCCTAGCGGGATCGAACCGCTGACCTCCTGAATGCAAATCAGGCGCTCTCCCAGCTGAGCTAAGGGCCCGCACTATCGCTCCTCTTGCCTGACCCATTTCTATTTTGAAATGGTGGGCCTGGCAAGACTTGAACTTGCGACCCCACGCTTATCAAGCGTGTGCTCTAACCAACTGAGCTACAAGCCCTTTTCAAAAATCTGAAATCCGCAGTCAGATACTGCCAGAAACCTGACTGTTCTGATTTCGGAATTCAAATTCAGGCTCAGATCCGGAAAGAAGAGACACGAAGGCAGCAGAGCGGCTCCGGATAAATCCGAAACTGCACCAAATACATCCTTAGAAAGGAGGTGATCCAGCCGCAGGTTCCCCTACGGCTACCTTGTTACGACTTAGTGCCAGTCGCTGATCCTACCGTGGTCCGCTGCCTCAAAAGTTAGCGCACGGCCTTCGGGTAGAACCAACTCCCATCACTTGACGGGCGGTGTGTACAAGACCCGGGAACGTATTCACCGCGCCATGCTGATACGCGATTACTAGCGATTCCAACTTCATGCTCTCGAGTTGCAGAGAACAATCCGAACTGAGACTACTTTTAGAGATTAGCATCCTCTCGCGAGGTAGCTGCCCACTGTAGTAGCCATTGTAGCACGTTTGTAGCCCCACTCGTAAGGGCCATGATGACTTGACGTCGTCCCCACCTTCCTCCGGCTTGACACCGGCAGTCTCGTCAGAGTGCCCACCATAATGTGCTGGCAACAGACGATAAGGGTTGCGCTCGTTGCTGGACTTAACCAAACATCTCACGACACGAGCTGACGACAGCCATGCAGCACCTGTCACTCCCCCGGCCGAACCGAAGACGATCATCTCTGAAAGTCCTAAGGAGGATGTCAAGAGTGGGTAAGGTTCTTCGCGTTGCTTCGAATTAAACAACATGCTCCACCGCTTGTGCGGGTCCCCGTCAATTCCTTTGAGTTTTAACCTTGCGGCCGTACTCCCCAGGCGGTGTGCTTAACACTTTCGCTGTGTCGCCGAACGCGAAGCGCCCGACAACTAGCACACATCGTTTACAGCGTGGACTACCAGGGTATCTAATCCTGTTTGATCCCCACGCTTTCGTACCTCAGCGTCAATACCGGTCCAGTTAGCCGCCTACGCCACTGGTATTCCTCCAAATATCTGCGAATTTCACCTCTACATTTGGAATTCTGCTAACCTCTCCCGGCTTCAAGTCATGAAGTTTCAGAAGCAGTTCCGGGGTTGAGCCCCGGGATTTCACTCCTGACTTTCATGACCGCCTACGCACGCTTTAAGCCCAGTGATTCCGAACAACGCTTGCCCCATTCGTATTACCGCGGCTGCTGGCACGAATTTAGCCGGGGCTTCTTCTGATGCTACCGTCATTATCTTCACATCTGAAAGAGCTTTACAACCCTAAGGCCTTCTTCACTCACGCGGCATGGCTGGATCAGAGTTTCCTCCATTGTCCAATATTCCTCACTGCTGCCTCCCGTAGGAGTCTGGTCCGTGTCTCAGTACCAGTGTGGCTGGTCATCCTCTCAGACCAGCTACTGATCGTCGGCTTGGTAGGCCATTACCCCACCAACTACCTAATCAGACGCGGGCTGATCCTTGGGCGATAAATCTTTGGACCGGAGTCATTATGCGGTATTAGTATCCGTTTCCAGATATTATTCCGCACCCAAGGGAACATTCCCACGCGTTACGCACCCGTGCGCCACTCCCTATTGCTAGGGCGTTCGACTTGCATGTGTTAGGCCTGCCGCCAGCGTTCGTTCTGAGCCAGGATCAAACTCTCACGTTTGAATCCATCTCAAATCACTCAAAAAAAATTTCTGGTTGATTTTCAAAGTATAATTTCGAAAATCTGCTTGCTTGTACACTTGTAGGTTTCTTGCGAAACCCACAGGTATTATTGTGCGTCAGAAATACGCCTGCAAATTCATTCATAAAGAACGTTTTCACAGTTCAGCAAACAGATCCTCTTTTTGTATGCACTCAATGCAACAACCAGTAAACTGGAGGCCCTGCCGCCTGCGTATCTCTTCTTTCCCTATTCTACGATGTCCAAGAACGATCCGGCTCACACGAAGAGAACCGAAAGATAAAAGGTCAGAGTTAACCTTTTATCTTTTAGCTCACCAAGAATGTACTTGAATGACTAACAGTAATGCAATTCGCACCCCGGAGTCAACAATGTTGAAAAACCATCTCAACATTCCCGCATTCGCTTCGGCTTCTAAGGGGCCGCCTTCGTTGCGAGAACGGTCTTATACCCCTGCCCCACGATCGTGTCAAACATCTTTTTAAAAAAAATTTTATTTGGCTGTTCCGGGTAGAAATTCAAGGCTTTCAAAGCGGGGAGCGAGACGCTCTCTAACCACCGCGGCAATTTTTTCGGCGTCGTACAAAGGTTCGTATGACCAGCTCTCCAAAGATCCCTTAAAAGTTCTGACGGCGCCTGCCCTCTGAAGGGTTTCATGAAACCGCCTTATCCGCTTTCTTCCCCCCTTAAGATCTATCATTTGCACCGGTTTTCCGGTTGTGGCGGCTTCAGACAACATAGATACGCTATCAGCCGTCACCAGGATATGATCGGCCCAGGCCAGCATACCAAAATATGGATTTTCTCCCTGGCCATCCCATATATAAGCATCCGAACCGTCCAGAGCCTTCGTTAAAATCCGCTCATTGGCGGCGCCTGTACGCCGTGAAGTTGTAATCATAAGTCCCGCGTTCAAATTTTTGAGGCTACCCACCAGATCCGCCATAATAGCAGGGGTTAACCCAAAGGCGTTGCTGGAGCCTCCAATTAATACCGCCACCCGGGGCCGGGCCGTTAATCCGAAGGCAGAAAACCGCTCTTTTGCATCGGCCAGCTTTTTAGAGGTAACCCGATTCGGAGCCCCCGCCGTTACAATTACGTTCTCCCCACGCAAAGAATCATGGGCCGGGACGGCAACGAGATCAAATATTCGGGAATTGATCTTGGGATCCTGTATATGAAGCGTGAAGGTTTTCCCCCCGCTGGCCCTTTTTATATACCGAGACACAGCCACGGCTTTCCGCCCGCTGGTAATCAGAAGATCCGGCCAGGGGGGCTGTAAAGACGGGCTGAAAGTCCCCGAATATTCCAGTCCCAGCCACGGAGAGAGTATTTTCCAGGGTTGCGTCAAACTCACCCGCTCAGGCTGAACCTCCAGACCCAGGGCTTCGGCGGCGCCCAGACACTGGTTTTCCGTGCCCTTGAGGCCTTCTGTAATGATCCGGCATGTCAAAGGATGCACAGCCAAATTAAGTCCTTTCACGAAAAACCTTGAAAGAGTATTTGCGCAACTTTATATCCGGCGTCTATAAGTATAGAATACCCTTTTAGCAATGATGGAATTCTGATGGTACGGGCAAAGCTCGACAAGATCGACAGGAAGATTTTAAAATCCCTGCAAAGTGACGGCCGGATCACAAACGTGGATCTGGCCAAGGGTGCCGGCATCTCGGCGCCGCCATGTCTCCGCCGCGTGCGGACGCTCGAGGAACAGGGCTATATCCACAGTTATCACGCTAAGATCGATCATGCGGCCATGGGCTATCCCGTGACTGTGTTCGCCCTTGTAAAGCTGACCAGCCAGGCCAAGGAAGATCTGGGTGAGTTTGAATCCTACATAAACGCCCTTCCCATGGTGAGGGAATGCCACCTCCTGGCAGGAGAAGTCGATTATGTTCTTAAAATCGTCAGCAAGGACTGGGACAGCTATCAAACTTTCCATGCGGAAAAACTTACAAACGCGCCCCATGTGATTTCAGTGAAATCCTCGCTCAGCATCCGCACCGGCAAGGACGAGCCGGGGGTACCCATAAACGACGATTGACCTAAGGCGGTTTGCTGGGTGTAAAGATTCACTTCAACATTTTAGACTACATATTGCCCTTGAAGCCCATATAAAACCCCACCGAAAGCCTACGTTCCGATGCCCTTATTCCTGATCCTCTCGGCTCTGACAATCGCCGCTGACCAGCTCAGCAAATGGTGGGTGACAGAGATGATGATCCGCCCCGCCTTACACCAAGAGGCTTCTATTGGATTCCTGGAATGGCTCGCCCATGCGCCACAGAAGTTGTCCTATGCAGAGATCCCCGTTCTGCCCTTCTTCAATCTTGTGATGGTGTGGAACAAGGGAATCAGCTTCGGTCTGTTTAATGGCAGCGCGGATTACGGTCCCTTTATCCTTACTCTTGTGGCGGGAGCCGTGACCCTCTGGTTTGTGACATGGCTCTTTCTGGTCAAGAACACGTCTCAAGCGGTCGCCATCGCGCTTGTCATTGGCGGCGCGCTTGGCAATATGATGGACCGGGTGCGTTTCGGCGCAGTGATCGACTTTTTGGATTTCCATGTACTGGATTATCACTGGCCAGCCTTCAATATTTCCGATAGCGCTATTGTGATAGGCGTATTTGTGCTTATATTTTATGCGCTGTTTTTTGAAAGACGCCCCTCTCGGGCGAAAACGGAGCTATCATGAAAAAATCCAGAGTATTTTATTTCACCGTGATTATAGCCTTTGGGTTTGCAGGGCTTGGACTTTCATCCTGCTCGGGCGCACGGGACACGCTTGGCCTGACCAAAAAACCGCCAGACGAATTCGCAGTCGTAAAAAGAGCACCTCTTTCCATGCCGCCCGATTACGCTCTGCGTCCGCCTCAACCGGGGGTAGCCCGCCCGCAGGAACAGGAAATGAGCGAAGAAGCCCGCCAGGCTGTATTTGGGAATGAACAAATATCGGGAACAGCCGTGCCTTCCGGAAACGCTGAAAATGCCCTGCTGCGCGAAGCCGGAACTGAGATCTCTGATCCCGCCATCCGGCAAAAAGTGGATTCCGAAACCGCCAGCCTGGGAGACCAGAATAAGCCCGTGGCCCAAAAACTCCTGGGAATCATAAAGCCCTCCGACACACCCTCCGCCACTGTTGTGAATGCCACCGAAGAATCCAAGCGCCTTCAGAAAAACGCCGAGGAAGGTAAGCCCGTCACTGAAGGGCAAACCCCCTCGATCGAGGAATAATGAACCCACGGGCTTCAGAAAACCCTTCTGCTTTTTACGGTATTCCCCTTCCCTATGATTCGACGAAGGAAACAGGGAGAGGTCGACCGTGCTGAAAAAAAATGCCCTGATCGCTTTGCCCTTCCTGATTGCCCTGGCCGTTATTTCAGTGTTCGCTTTGCGCGCAACGGCTCAATCCACATCCTCCTCCTTGTTATCCGGGGATTCAGAAGTCTCCGAAGACAATGAAAAAGTATTCGATGCCGAAATTTTCAGGCTGGAAAACGGGCTTCAGATCGCGGTCATCCCGAATCATCGCACACCCGTTGTTACCCACATGGTGTGGTATAAAGCCGGGGCCGCCGAGGAACCGCAGGGGACATCAGGAATTGCCCACTTCCTTGAACATTTAATGTTCCGGGGATCTGCCGTTATCGAAGGCGAAGATCTCAAACCCGGTGAGTTTTCAAAGATCGTCCGCAAACTGGGTGGAAACGACAACGCTTTCACAGGACAGGACTACACCGCCTATTTTCAGTCTGTTCCGGTGGAACATCTTGAAACCGTCATGCGAATGGAAGCCGGTAGGATGCAGGGCCTGAAACTTACCGAGGAAACGATCGAAACGGAGCGCAAAGTCATCTTGGAGGAACGCCGCCAGCGCATCGAAAGCGACCCTTTCGCGCTTCTGGATGAACAAATATCCGCCGCCCTGTTCGTCAATCATCCCTACGGTACGCCCGTCATTGGTTGGATGCATGAGATGGAAGCCTTAAGCCTGAAGGACGCCCGGACTTTTTATGATCACTGGTACAGGCCTGACAATGCAATTCTCGTCGTTTCAGGAGATGTCACAGGGGCCCGTGTTCGAGACCTGGCGGAAAAGATATACGGCCCTATTC
>JAIOYC010000048.1 GCA_021741325.1 Alphaproteobacteria bacterium | reverse complement strand
CAGAACGGAAAGCGCATACAGCGCGGGGGCTTGAGCCCCTGCGGCCCGCTCCTCATAGGAAATGCCCGACCATTGCAGGCCGATGCCCTCGGGCAGGGTATCGACGATCTTTTGTATTTCGTCCATGGCCACGCCGGTGCTGATTCCGGGAGCAGGGCCTCCTTGAATATTGAGAGAGGCACTGCCGTTAAAGCGCTCCAGTTTCGGGGAGCCATAAGTCCACTCGGTTGTGGCGAAGGTGTTAAAGGAAACCATCTCGCCCTTGTTGTTGCGCACGTACCAGTCGAACAAATCTTCCGGCATCATCCGGTGATCGGCCTCGCCCTGCAGATAGACCCGCTTGATCCGACCCTGATCGATAAAGTCATTCACATAACTGGATCCCCATGAAATTTGCAGAGTCCGGTTGATGTCGCTCAGGGAAAGCCCCATCGCGGAAGCCTTCTCACTATCTATATTGACCTTGTATTGCGGAACATCATTCAACCCGTTGGGACGAACACCCACCAGAAGCGGGTTTTGCGCTGCCGCGCCCAAAAGCTGGTTGCGGGCATTCATTAAGGCGTCGTGCCCCAGGCCTGCGCGGTCAAGAAGCTGGAAATCGAACCCCGAAGCGTTGCCGAGCTCACGAATGGGCGGCGGAAAGAATGCGAAGGCCATCGCGTCCTTAATCTGCATCAAAGCCCCCATCGCCTTGCCCGAGACGCCCACCACATCCTCGCCCTCGCCCGTTCGCTCGGACCAATCCGACAGACCGACGAATCCAAAGGCTGCATTTTGCGCGGAGCCTGCGAAACTGAAGCCCACAACCGTAAACAAATGCTGAACCGTTTCTTGAGACAGGAAATAATCTTCAACCTTTTTAACGGATTCCAGAGTTCTTTCCGCGGTGGATCCGGCGGGGGTATTGACCATCATGAACATGATGCCCTGGTCTTCGTTGGGCAAAAACGCCGTGGGGATTCTTGTAAATCCATAAACAAGGCCGCCGATCAGGACGAGATAAACCACAAAGAACCGGAATGCCCGCCGGGCTATGTAAGATGAACTGCGCTGATAAAAATCGCGTCCTTTGTTGAAATTGCGATTAAACCATCCCAAAAATCCGGTTTCTTTTTTGCGGTGCCCTTCTTTTGGATTCTTAAGAAGAGTGGCGCATAAAGACGGCGAAAGAATAAGCGCCACAGCGACCGAAAGCCCCATGGCCGATACGATGGTGATTGAGAACTGGCGATAAATCGCCCCGGCGGAGCCGCTGAAAAAGGCCATGGGAATAAATACCGTGGAGAGCACCATGGCGATCCCGATCAAGGCGCCGGTGATCTGGTCCATGGATTTTCGGGTGGCTTCCTTGGGAGAGAGCCCCTCCTCGCTCATGATCCGCTCGACATTCTCCACAACGACGATCGCGTCATCTACCAGCAAGCCAATAGCCAGAACCATCGCGAACATGGTCAGGGTGTTGATCGTGAATCCGAAGACCGCCAAAATCGCAAAAGTTCCCAGCAAAACGACGGGCACAGCGATCGTCGGTATCAACGTGGCGCGCAAGTTTTGCAGAAACAAAAGCATGACCAGAAAGACCAGAAAAACCGCCTCGATCAAGGTATGAACGACCGATTTGATAGAGAGCTTTACAAACGGCGTGGTGTCATACGGGTAAACGATTTTTACGTTTTCGGGCAAAAACTGCGACAGCTCCGTTACTTTTTCCTTTACGAGATCCGCTGTTTCCAGGGCATTGGCCCCTGTGGCAAGACTGATTGCGATCCCCCCGGCGGGCTTGCGCTTATAGCGGACGATCCGGTCATAATCTTCCGCTCCGATCTCAACCCGGGCCACATCCTTAAGACGGACCTGCGATCCGTCGGCATTCACCCTCAGGACAATATCCTGAAAATTTTCCACCGTCTGAAGACGCGACTGCGCGTTGATGGTGGCGTTGATCTGCTGCCCTTCAAGGGCCGGCATTCCACCGAGTTGGCCGGCGGAAATATCCGTGTTTTGAACTTGAACCGCGCTTTGCACGTCAAGGGGCGTCAAATTATAGCTATACAACTTGGCCGGATCGAGCCATATTCGCATGGCGTGCTGATCCCCGAAAACCCGCACGCTTCCGACCCCGTTGATACGGGACAGGGGATCGCGAAAAACGGTGACCAGCAAATCGCCGAGCTCTCCCTGGGAATAATCGTCGTCTTCCGAATAAAGTCCGACCACCAGCAAAAAACTGTCATTGGACTTGGTGACGGTTACCCCGAGCTGCTGGACTTCCTGAGGAAGCTGGGGCACCGCTCCCTGCACTTTATTCTGGGTTTGAACCTGCGCGATATCCGCGTCGGCTTCCGGCTCGAAGGTGAGCGTGATCGTCATGGAACCGTCGGCGCTGTTCGCCGAAAAATAACGCAAATAATCGATCCCGGTCAGTCGCTGTTCAATGACCTGGGTAACGGAATTCTCCACGGTCTCGGCTGAGGCGCCCGGATAGTTGGCCCTGATAGAAACGGTAGGCGGCGCCACCTTCGGATATTGCTCGATCGGCAAGGACCGTATCGCAAGGATTCCGGCCAATATGGTGATAATCGCCAGAACCCAGGCAAAAACCGGACGATCAATAAAAAAACGGGCCATTTCAACTATTTCCGTTCGTCGGTTTTCTCAAGATCTGCCTCTGGGGGAGGCTCCATCATGTCTGCGGGGGGAACCCAAGGCGAGGGGACGACTTCCGCGCCGGGACCGATTTTCTGATAGCCCTCCACGATGATTTTATCTCCCGCCTCCATCCCCGAGCTTACAATCCAATTGTCCTTATAGGCTGAATCCACCTGAACCGAACGCATCTGGGCCTTGTTGCCTTCATCGACGATCCACACGCTCAGACTTCCATCCGGCATCCGCGTCGCCGCCCGCTGAGGCACAAGGAGAACTTCTTTTTCTCCCACATCGATCGTGGCGCGGACAAACAAGCCGGGCAGAAAGACAGAATCCGGATTTGGCACGATCGCCCGCAAGGTGATGGAGCCCGTGGTTTCATCAATCGTCACTTCTGAAAATTTCAACGCGCCTTCATGCGGATAGGCAAGAACAGTGTTATCGCCCACAAATACGCTGACAGGAACGGCGTCTTGGCCCCCCATCTGGCCCTGCAACTCCATAGCTTCGGTCCCCGATTGCTGCATATCCACATAGACGGGATCAAGCTGGGTGATAATCGAAAGAGCCTGCTCCTGATTGGCCGTCACCAGAGCACCCTCGGTGACGAGGGAACGTCCAATGCGCCCTGAAATCGGGGCATATACTTTTGTATAGCCCAGATTGACCTGCGCCACATCGACAGCCGCCTTGGCTACAGCCACACCTGCATTGGCCTGATCGAGCTGCGCCTTCACGTCGTCATATTCCTGATGGCTGACGGCGTCGATTTTAACGAGCTCTTCGTAGCGGCTGGCACGGGCTTGAATGGAAGTGATGTTCGAACGTGCGCTTGTCAGGTCGGCCTGCGCGCTGGCCAGCGCCGCCTTATAGCGGGCGTCGTCGATTTGATAGAGTTGATCGCCTTTTTGAACGTTAGCGCCCTCCTCAAAAAGGCGTTTGGTGATAATCCCGTTGACCTGCGGACGCACCTGGGATTGCCGGAACGCGGAGACCCGCCCAGGCAGGGAACGCGTCAAAGCGATGGTTTCGCGTTTTAATTCTAAAACCGAGACGGGCATGGCCGGCGCGCCGCCCATGGCAGGGGCCATGGCATTTTCCGCAGAGCCTTTAGCCAAGAATAGGTGAGTCCAGATATACCATCCCCCTGCCCCAAGAAGCGCCAGCAGGATCACAAAAACAAAAAAACGTTTATTCATAATGTTCAAACTTTCCGGGTTTTGGACACATGTAGCGCGGCGCAGGAAAAATTCCAGCCATTTTGAAATATAAATTTTGCTGCCGTAAAAAATACAGTCTTGGTAAAAAACCTGTTCGTCTGCAGGAGAGCCGTACAATCGAACGATTGTACGGGAAATGGTGGAGGGAGCAGGATTTGAACCTGCGTAGACTCACGTCGGCAGATTTACAGTCTGCTGCCATTAACCACTCGGCCATCCCTCCAGGGCACTGATATTCGTGCTGGAAGAAAAAAGGCTTTCCGCCCGCCTGTCAAGTCTGTAAATCTTCTGGGAGATGAAAAACCGCAATCAGCAAGCACAAAAAGCCTCTCTTTACGGCACCCATGCCGTACGGGAGGCATGGCTCAACCCCGCCCGGCGGATACAGGCTTTGTATATCACGCCCCAGGCCAGAGGGGATTTCGAGGATACTATTAAGGAAGCGCAACGGCAGGGTCTTAAGCGCCCGTCACCACTTCAGGTTGAAAAACAGGAATTGGAGCGCCTCCTCCCCCGGGAAGCCGTCCATCAGGGAATTGCCCTGGCCTGCGCGCCCCTTGAGGAAACAGGATTGCGGGATCTGATGATTCTCGCCGATAGCGGGCCGCGCGCCCTTCTGCTGATGCTCGACCAGGTTACCGACCCCCATAATGTCGGGGCCATCCTGCGCAGCGCCAGCGCGTTCGGCGCAACAGGCGTTATCATGCAAAGCAAGCATGCGCCCGATCTGACCGGTGTGCTGGCCAAGACCGCCTGCGGGGCCGTGGAGCATATCCCCGTGGCTTTTGAGACCAATCTGAGCCGCACACTGGAAGAACTAAAAAACAATGGATTTTTTGCCTACGGGCTGGACGAGCGGGGAGAATCCACCATCGGGGAAATAGATCCGGCACAAAAATCCATCCTGGTGCTTGGCGCGGAAGGACCTGGTATCCGGCGGCTTGTAAAGGAGCATTGCGATCAGCTGGTGCGCTTGCCCACGGGCGGGCCTATCGCCAGCCTGAATGTTTCCAACGCGGCCGCTGTGGCGCTCTACGCCCTGAAAAAACACTGACCTTCAAAAGGTTAGGATGTAATCTCCATTGAAATCCTCATTCACAGGCCAAAAGACGATAATTGAGAACACGTCCTGAATTGTCCACAGGAACGCTCACTCTGCTCTTGATTTGCGCGCCCCTAATCTGCCACACATAAGCCATGACAAACGAAGATGAGATTCTCCGCTACGACAGAATGGTGGAAAGCGCCTTGCGCGGGGTTGTGCGCCGCTCCGTCGAGGAAGTAATGGAGCACGGCCTGCCCGGCGAGCATCATTTCTACATTACCTTTCTCACCGATTATCCCGGCGTGGAAATCCCTAAATACCTCCGCGACCGCTATCCCGGCGAAATGACGATTGTTTTGCAGTACCAGTTCTCGGACCTTTCCGTAAACGACAAGGTGATGAGCGTTACCCTCTCTTTCAACAATGTACCCGAACGTCTGGTTGTACCCCTGGGCGCCATCAGCATTTTTGCGGATCCCTCCGTCAATTTCGCGCTCCAGTTTCAGCCCATGGGCGATACGATGGATGATGACGGATTATCGGCCGTTCTCGAGGATGACGGCCCCGACGGGGACGGCTCCGGCGGCGGGAAGGCGAAAAAGACAGGCGAAGTCGTTTCCCTGGATAAATTCCGGAAGAAATAGAAAAGACGTACACCTGCGGCCTTTGCGCCCCCATCCGCTTGTATATTTATTACGTATATTAATATATTTACAAATCTTAGGAATTTGTTAAGCAGCCTCGCACTACTATATAGTAGAAGTGGAAAAAGGGCTTTTAATGAGCTTTTCAGGTTACAGAGCCGCCTTTAACAACGTCGCCAAAAACACCGGATTTGGCTTTGATCCTTCTGCGCCTGATGAAAAGAACGATCAGAGCCTGATGCAGAAACTCCTGCCTGACCAATCCTTCCAGCCTAAAAACGTCATCAAGCCCGCCGAACTGAAAGTTGATACCAGAAACGCCGTAACCCCGGGCGCTCTGAAGCAGAAACAAGAAGACACAAAAGCCGCCCGCGCGGATGTGCAGGAAAGCAAAGCCGCGCTGACCACAGCCTGGGACGCCGCCAAAGGCGAAGCCTCCGCCGCGATTAAGGACGCCGCTACGAGCATGGGCCATGACCCCAATCAGGCTCTGGCTTCTTTCCTTCCCGGCGAACAAAACAGCGACGCCACATTCGGCATGTCCCTTGCCATCGACAGCGCCATGGCCGGCAGCGGTTCCCTGGCAACGATGGGTATGCAGGCCGGCTCGGCGGTCAATGAAATTCATGCGGCGGCGAAAAAGCTTCCCCCCGATCAGGTGGAGGCCATTGCCGCGCAGGCCCTCGCGCGCCTCTCCAAGGACGCGGAGGACCGTAAACTAACGGCGTTGACGTCCGGCGCGCAGGGTATGCCTCAGGAAAAATCCAAACATGATTTTCAATGGAAGAACCTGAACCCCAAGGATTTACAGGAATTAATGGCCGCGGATATCGAGAGCCAGCCTGAAATGAAGCTTTTGGAAAATCTGGAGAACGGTCTGGCCGAGGCGGAACAAACCCATGCCTACGCCGCCGAGCATAAAAACGATCTGAGCGGCAACAAACTGGAAGTGGCCCTCGAAACAGGCGATCAGAAATGGGTCAAGGGCCTGACCGGAGCCGATGAAACGGTGGTGGCCGCGTATATGTCCGACACTCCCGAGACCGCCCCGGCGCCAGCGCCGGCTGCCCCAGCCGAACCCTTGTATTATGATGCCGCGAGCGTCTCCATGTTTTCGGCAAGCCTTACGGATATCGGCGGAACTCTAAAAATGTCTGCGCCGGCGCCTATTCCCGACAGCTTCAAAGCCGCCCTGAGCAACGAGCCCGACATGCGGGCGCTCCTCCTCAAACCTACTCACCCTTCCCTGCCGAGCTTCAGCTAGAAGCTCTTTTTGAAAGTCCGGAAAATTGACGGGCCGCGCCTTCAGGATCAGAAGCCGCGCTGATGGCCCGTATCATCGCCACGCCCGCTGCCCCGGCCTCAAGAACAGGAGGCGCGTTCTCCGGAGTAATCCCGCCAATTCCCACCACGGGAACGAGAGAGAGTTTTATCAGCTCCGCGAATTTCCCCGGCCCGAGCACCGGTTTGCCCTTATCCGTTTTGGTCGGATAGACCGGACCGGTTCCGGTGTAATCCAGCACGTCCGGATCAATCGCCGCGAAATGCGCGGGCGTGAAGGCCGTCACCCCTATGATCGCGTCCGGCCCCAGAAGCGCCCGCGCCGCCGCCGGATCGCCATCCCCCTGCCCCAGATGAACACCATCCGCGCCGATTTCGGCGGCAATGTCCGGATAATCATTGATGAGGAACGGAATATGTAGCGGCCTTAAAAGAGCCTGCAAAGCGCGGGCCTGATTCAGCAGGGTATGGCGCCCTTCCGGCGTGGCCATCGCATTTTTACTGCGCAGCTGCACCATCGTCACCCCGCCCCGCGCGGCGGCGGCCACAACCTCCACCACATCCCGCCCGGCGCATTCAGATGGGTCGGCGACGAAATAGACAGAGAGATCGAAAGAATGTCTCAAAGGTGTCCCCCGCGATTATAAATGATTTTTCGTATCTTGACTTAATTCCACACACCCTCTGTATGTCAACGCGCATCTTCACCGTCTGTTCATATCTTTCAGCTATGGTATGATCTGGACGTCAAACAAGGGAACCCCACAATGACCACAAAAACACCCATTACAATTGCGCGCGGTGACGGAATCGGCCCTGAAATCATGGACGCGACGCTGAATATCATGGCCGCCGCGGGCGCGCAGCTCGACATCGAGGAAATTGAAATCGGCAAGGCGGTCTATGAAAGCGGGATCAAGAACGGTATCGCGGATTCGTCGTGGGCATCCCTGAAGCGCACGAAGGTCTTCCTGAAATCTCCGATCACCACGCCCCAGGGCGGCGGCTTTAAATCCCTCAACGTCACCATCCGCAAATCTCTGTCTCTATACGCCAACGTGCGCCCCTGCGTGGCCTACGCCCCCTTCGTGGAAACCAGCCATCCCAAAATGGATCTGGTGATCGTGCGCGAGAACGAGGAGGATTTATACGGCGGAATCGAATACCGCCAGAGCCAGGACGTCATGGCGTCGCTGAAAATCATCTCCCGCCCCGGTACCGAGCGCATCTGCCTCTATGCCTTCGAATACGCCCGCGCCAATGGCCGGAAAAAAGTCACCTGCATGACCAAGGACAACATCATGAAGCTGTCCGACGGCCTGTTCCACAAGGTCTTCGACGAGGTCGGCGCACTCTATCCCGACATCGAAAAAGAACACATGATCATCGATATCGGCACGGCCAAGGTCGCCGCGCACCCGGAGATGTTCGATGTGATCGTCACCACGAATTTATACGGCGACATTATTTCCGACGTCGCCGCCGAAGTCACCGGATCGGTAGGGCTGGGGGGTTCCTCCAATATCGGCCTGGATTTTGCCATGTTCGAAGCCGTGCACGGCTCCGCCCCGGATATCGCGGGCAAGGGCATCGCCAACCCGTCGGGCCTGCTTTTGGGCGCGGTGATGATGCTGGTCCATATCGGCCAGGGCAAGGTCGCGGCGGACATTCACAACGCGTGGCTGAAAACCATCGAGGACGGCATCCATACCGGCGAGATTTACCGCGAAGGCAACAGCAAGAAAAAAGTCGGCACCGACGCGTTTTCAAAAGCGGTCATCGAGCGCCTGGCCCAGAAACCCTCGGTTTTAAAGCCGGTCGATTATTCCAAGGCGCCTTCGGGCGGCCTGATCCTTCCCGCGCTGCAACCCCGCAAGGAAGCCATGAAAGAGCGTGTCGGTGTGGATATCGGCATCAACTGGGACGGCTCGCCGGACGATCTGGCGAACAAGGTTCTGAGCTGTGTGAACGACAATCTGGAGCTTCAGATGATCTCCAACCGCGGAACCAAGGTCTGGCCGAAGGGCAACCCGGACACGTTCTGCGCCGACAACTGGCGCCTGCGCTTCATGGGCAAGGACGGCAGCACAGTGAAAACCTCCCAGATTATCGCCCTCATGGACCGCATGAACAAGGCGGATTTGAACTTCACCAAATCCTCCATGCTCTCCACCTATGACGGTGTGCCCGGATTCACCGTCGCACAGGGGGAGTAAAGCTTGTGAATTTGTTGCGCGACTTGACCGCATATCCGTAAAGGACTAAAAAGGCAGTAGTTTTTAATAATTACTTCCGATAGGTGCGTATATGCGAAATCATGCCAATGAGATCAAGGCGGCGCTGGCTCAGATGGATGAGTACGCCGGCAAGAGCGATGAAGAGCTGATAGATATCTTTCAGAAACAAATCGATGAACACGACAAAAAATATCCAAACGAGTCCACGATCATAAGTATACTTTTCGCTTCTATTCATGGAACAAGCAATCCTGTAACCCCCGACCAGCTTCGCTACAAATCCGAGGTCAACTTCGCCTATAGAATCGCTTCTTCTTATGATCCCGATGAGGACCCTTCCCCGAAAGAACAAAGAAAATTGGCGGCAGAGAGAAAAATTCTCCAAGACGTCTTTACAAGATACGGTCTGAAATAATTTCTGATAACTGCTTAGGAGTATTCCATGAAGAAGCCCTTCAAAGAGCCTTCTGCCGAGGAAATGGCAAAATTTTCGCCTGCGCAAGTGGCCTTATATGAGGATCTGAGAACAGGATCGCTGACAGACCAATTTGATAAAATTAAAAAAATGGGTGAAGAAAATTTTATGGCCTGCGTTCAAATAGAATCCGCCTACAACAAGGCCAACGGTCTTGTGAGCATATTTGACATGATGATATCGCCAAAAAATGCCTCCTCTGCCCCCTTCCAGCCTCACCATGCCTGGTTTACAAATGATCTCTCCAGGGAGTACCCCTGTCATGAAGAGCCTGAAATGGACGAAGTGGAAAAGGAAAGATTAATGGAAGTCGAAAAGAATATGCGTAGGATATTTTTCGGTTAAAAGTTTTATTCCTTAATCTCCGCGTCAGAAAAAAACATAGAACCTCCCCCATAAAACGGGTAAACTGGATACATGATCCGTCTGTTTTTCTTCCTTATTCCGCTCCTCTGTGCCCTTCTCCCCTCCTTCGCCCACGCGCAGGATCGGAAGAGTCGCGATTACGAAACCATGTCCATGGAAGAAGCCCAGTCCATGGAAGAAACAGGCGACCTCAGCGCCATTCCGGGTGTCCGCCTCCGCAAGGCGGGGGTAGAACCCATTCCTACACCTCATATTCCGACCGTCAAATTCCTGAAAATCGAAAAACCGGCCACCGTCGGCGCCATGGTGGAATCCCTCGTTCAGGGCATATATACGGATATCCCCCCGCAATATGATCATTTCGGCTATGAAATGCGGCATTTTATGGCAGGTATCGGGGGACCTGATGTCATCGGCGACCCCAAGCGGCTTTATGAGGAAATCACGAACGTCCGCAAGGCCGCTATCATCCTGAAATACTGGAAAGAAGATATCGGAAAAAAGAGCGAGGAAATCGAAACTCTCATCGAAAACAACAAGACCACCTCTTCCCGGGTGCGCAGCGAATTCAGGCACAGCCGGGGAATCGTGAACGCCTTCGCGGGCGACTGTCAGCGCTGGATTAGCACCAACCAGAATTTCCTGGAATTCCTTCTGGCCAAACAAGGCGCTTACAAATACAACGACCCCGTCATCACCTTTACCGACAGCACCGACCGGATGGACTTCATCGCGATTTTCAATGCCCGGGAGGCCGCACGGGCAAAAATCAACGAATATCTCCCCTTCGCGAAAATGCCCTACTGATCCCAAACCGGCCAGATCAAGGTTTCCGTTTCTTCCGCCAGGCCGCCACGTTGCGCGCGTGTTCTTCCAGTGTTCGCCCGAACACGTGTCCGCCCGTGCCGTCCGCCACGAAATACAAAAAATCATGAGCCTCCGGGTTTAAAACGGCCTCGATCGCGGCGCGTCCCGGATTGGCGATGGGTCCCGGCGGCAGGCCGGGATGGAGATAAGTATTATAAGGTGAATCCACGCTCAGGTCCTTCTTCAGAAGGCGGCGGCCCAACGGCCCCTGCCCCCCTTTTTCCGGTCGCCCCTGCGTCAGCGCATAGATGACCGTCGGGTCCGTCTGCAGGGGAATCCCCTGGCGCAGCCTGTTGATAAAGACTCCAGCTATACGCCGGCGCTCCTCCGGCTTTCCCGTTTCTTTCTCAACGATGGAGGCCAGGATCAGGGCCTCCTGCGGAGTGGAGAAAGGAAGATTTTCGGCATGTCCCGGCCAGAGTTCGGCCATCAGCTTGTCCATGGCCTCGCGCAGGCGCTCAAGGACGGCGGTACGGCTTTCCCCCCGCCGGGTGCTATAGGTCTCCGGCAGAAGCGATCCCTCTGGCGGCGGGGCGCTGATTTCTCCCTCAAGATGCGGGATGGCATTCAAAATCTCCACGATTTCATAGCTGGTTATACCCTCGGGAATGGTGATCAGGCGCGGCATGACCTTGCCGGATTGGAGAAGAAGATTGATGCTCTGTATGCTCGCGGCCGGGGGCAATTCATACTCTCCGGCCTTCAGAGTCCCGCGCGCGTCGAAAAGACGGGCGCCTATTTCGAAAACATAGACCCCCGCGTCATTCCGGAAGGTCCCCGCCTCCCGAAGCGATTGCGCTATCTCGTGCACGCCCTGTCCCGGCAAGGCCTCAAAGGATATGACCTGGCTATACGGGCCGGGGCGGGTATATTCATGCGCGATCCAGTAAAACCCGGCGACGGCGCTCAGAACGCCCGCTGTGAAGACATAAACCCAAAGACCGAGAATGCATTTCAAAAGATTCATAAAACAAATCTAGCAGCGGACGAAATGGAGGAACAGAGGCAAGCATCTTCTAAAAAGATATAATGGGCAAAACATCAAAAACCCGTTTGAAATCGGAAGCGCAGCTTTTATGATGGGGCCTGTATATTTCCCCGAAGGATTCCCCATGGCCGTCCCCGCTGAAAACAAAGTGCGCCGTCCTCTCTCTCCGCACCTGCAGGTCTACAGGCTGCAGATCACCTCCGGCCTCTCCATCCTGCATCGCATGACGGGCGCAGCCCTGGCGATCGGAAGCCTTATGGTCATATGGTGGATTCTCGCTGCCGCCGTCGGGCTGGATGCCTACAACACGGCCATGGATTTTGCGGAGACGCGCCTGGGAACCTTTATGATGTTCGGCTGGTCTTTTTCCCTGTTTTATCATTTATGCAACGGCATCCGGCATTTGCTGTGGGATATGGGATATCTGTTCAAAATCGAGAATGCCTATCGCTCTGGATACGCCGTTGTCTTTATATCGATTGGAATGACGATCCTGGCCTGGGCATGCGCGTGAATAAGGACACACAATGAAACTCAAATGGGACAAAGACGGAATTAAAACGCCCCTCGCCCGGGCCCGGGGCCTCGGCTCCGCCCATGCAGGCGTGGGCCACTGGTGGCATGAGAGGATCACGGCCCTTGCCCTCATCCCTCTTTCTTTATGGCTTGTCCTGAGCATCATTTCGATGAAGGGAGCCAGTCATGGCGAATTCACCACCTGGCTGGCGCACCCCTTCAATGCGATATTGATGGTCCTGTTCATCCTGATCGCTTTTTACCATGCCGCGCTGGGCTGCCGGGTCATCGCGGAGGATTACATCCAACACGAGGGTCTCAAGACCGCGAAAATCATCGGGATCGAACTCTTCTTCCTTTGCGCCGGAACGGCTTGCGTCTTTGCCGTTCTTAAAATTGCCCTT
>JAIOYC010000047.1 GCA_021741325.1 Alphaproteobacteria bacterium | reverse complement strand
ACCGCGCAATTGCCCGACGCGTCTTTCGTCCGCGATGCTGTTATGAGCCGCGAGGGCATAGATCTAATCCTAGATGGCCCCAACGGCACGGTGGTTATTGAAGGCTATTTCGCAGCCGATCCCGCCCCCAATCTGGTCGCGCCCGACGGCGTGACTCTTACGCCCCATCTCGTTGATTCCTTTATCAAGAGCGGCGCAGAATACGCTGCCAACACTACGGCTACTGATGAAAGCCCTGTAGGAACCGTGCAGGAGGTTTCCGGCGAAGCGACAGTCACCCATGCGGATGGCAGCGTGGAGACTATCCAGATCGGTACACTCATTTTCCAGGGAGACATCATCGAAACCGACGCGGACGGCGCCGTGAATATCGTTTTTGTCGATGAAACAAGCTTTGCGGTGTCCGAAGACGCGCGCCTGGCCATAGATGAATACGTATTCGATCCGGCCACCCAATCCGGAGAAAGCAATTTCTCGGTTCTGAAAGGTGTGTTCGTGTTCACTTCCGGCCTTATAGGACGGGACGATCCCGATGATGTCCAGATCGACACGCCAGTCGGCTCTATTGGGATCCGGGGAACCATCATCGCGGGCGATGTAAACGCGGGGGAAATCACCGTCGTGGAAGGCGCGATTGTACTACGCGACTTCCACGGGCATGAAATGACCCTGGCTACCCAGTTTGAAACGGCCAGATTTGAAAGTGGAGGAAGCATTCAGAATTTGGGACAAATGTCCGCTGCAGAAGTCAGCGGAAGATTTGCCGGCGTTGCCCATGTTTCGCCCGGTCTGTTTTCTTCTATCAACGACGCGGCCGCCGAACAAAACCCTCAAAGCGGAGGGCGGCAAGGACAATCCGACGGCGATACCAGCAATGGGAGCGCTCCACATTCCCAAAATGAAAGCGATGCCGGCTCAACTCAAGGGCATACCGCTCCGCTACAGGCAGACCAAATCACAACGCCGGTGGTGGCGCCTCAGATAACAACAATACCCATAGCACCCACGACTTCGCTATCCGTGGCTTCGTCCTTCCTCACCCCAACATCCTTAAGCACCTCCATGGGACTTAGCCAATCCGCACCAATAGGCTCTGCAAATTCGTTTTTAAGCACGGCCATAAATACAACGCCTATATATCAGGCGCCCGTTGTGGCGTCCCCCCTCGTCACAGCCCCGGTGGTGATTGTAAACCCCGGCCCTGCCTATGCGCCTCCACCCGTTATACCGCCGTTCTCGGTAAATATAACAAGCTACAATGTTTCGGAAGCGAACGCTGGGGCTGTCCTGGCAATTGTCAAAGGAAATATCGGAAGCGCAGGTGATATTCTTCTCGATTATCCTTTTAACCTCCATCTGAAAGTAATGGCTACTGCCGCTGCGGATGAATTCGCAATCATGCTAAAGTCGGGCGATCATCTAAATTATGATTTCCTCAAAGCCCAAAATCTTCTGGACGCGCAGGATAATCTGGCCATTACTTTCCAGGTCACCGGTCCGCAAAGTGAAATCCTACAACAAAGCGCAAGCATTCATGTGACGGGCGTGGCGGAAGCGCCCCAGCACAATTACAACGCCCCCGGGCAATTTTTTACGGGCGATGAGGGCGGCGTTTGGTCTTATAATTTTGATAAAGATTTTTACGATAAGGACTATGGTGGCACACTGACCTTTTCGTTGGACACAACCACAATCAATAATCTGAACAATCTCCGGGACTCTGGCACTATTCTTGACAGCTGGTCATTCGATAATAGCAACGGACTTCTCACTCTCGATTTTTTGAATTCGTTTGCCACAACGAATGGGACGTATCTGGGTTTCGATCTCCATGTTCAGGCCTCAGATGGAGCGTATGATACAGGCTATAAAACCTATGGCTTCACGGCCTATAATCCTCATTCGACTTACGAGAATATTGCGGGCGCGGTGGATAACGCCACGGGCAAAATCATGGATGCAACCTCCGGAGATGACTTCATCTTTCTGGGACAGTCGGGGGCTTCAAACAGTAACGTCATCTTCCTGGGAGACGGAAACGATCAAATGATCGTCAATATGGCGCAAAATAACACGATTTACCTGGGTGAAGGGGAAAATAACGCGGTTATCAGTTCAGGAGCCTTGGCATCCCTGAATACGCTTATTGGGGGATCCAGTTCAGACGAGTTTTTCATCCAGAATGTCAAAAACAAAATTTTCGGCATGGATGGGGATGACGACTTTACGTTGGATCTGTCCTCTCCCTTAGTGCTGAATCCAGGTGCCGGTCTTTACTTACCCAATGAGGCAAGTATTCTCATCGATGGCGGTCATAGCAATTTCCGCGCCGCCGATACCCTCAGAACCCTGGACCCCTACTACGAGGGTGGAGGAGGAACCAACGGGCGTGGAGATTCTCTTATTCTCGGCGGCTCGGGTGCGGCTGACATCGATTTTACCAGGATCAACAACGACTACATCAAGGGTATAGAGCGGCTGGACGCCCAGACCAACGGGTATGCCAATAAAATTACTCTGAATTATACGGACGTCCTTGGAATGACGGACGGACGGGATACCCTGATCATCAATCTGGGCGCCAATGACACATTGAGCTTTATCGATGACACCTCCATTGCCGGGGACGAGCGCTTGAACTTTCACAAAACAGGCACCGTAACTCTCGATGATGCCCGTCAAGGCGCGGGAACCCCAGACATGAAAGCCTACGACGTCTATACGGACGGCGAGGTGACGCTTCTAGTTCACAATGAGGCTGGGGGCGCGACCGTTACCGGCCTGCCCGCCTAGGAAGCGGCGCAAGCTTGAGAGCGCTCTCGAATTGCGCGGCGGCATTTTCCCATGTGTACATGCGCCGGGTATAGGCCGCCCGCTCCTCTGACGTTCCATTCTCAAGGGCTTTGCGGGCCGCCCTGCCCAGATCCTCGTCATCCAGAACCCCCAGAAAAGGATGAGTAATAATATCCCTCGGGCCTGTCACCTCATAGGCCGCCACCGGCAGACCAGAGGCCAGAGCCTCGATAATCACGATTCCGAACGTATCCGTACGGGAGGGAAACACGAACAAATCCGCCGACCGATAATGGGCCGCGAGATCCTCTCCCACTTTCGGGCCGGTGAAATGCACCTCCGGATAAGCGCGGGAAAGCGATTTTAAAAGAGGCCCCGACCCGACCAAAACCTTGGAGCCGGGCCAGTCCATGTCCAAAAAAGCGGCGATGTTTTTCTCAATCGCCACACGACTTACACACAAGGCCACGGGACGCTTAAGATCCTGAAACAGGGTTTTTTTGCCTGGACGAAAAAGATCGCAATCCACCCCCCGGGACACCTGAACCATCGGCATATCAAACCCCCATGACCGAAGATCCTTTTCCAAGCCTGGCGTGGCCACCATCACCGCCGAGGCCGGGGCATGGAACGACCGGACCCACAATCTTACCCTTTGTAAAACAACCTTATAGAGTGGAGGAACAAACCATGCCGCACGTTTGGCGGCGTACTCCGGAAATTGCGTGTGATAAGACGTGGTAAACGCGCAGCCCTGAATCTGGCAGTATCTCCGCGCGGCCCACCCTAAGGGCCCTTCTGTGGCTATATGAATGTGATCCGGATCATACGCCGCGATCAATGCGGTCAGACGCCTGTATGGACGCAAAACCAGCCTGATTTCCGCATAGCCCGGCATGGGCAGGGAAAACGGGAAATTCGCCGGACCGATGACCTGCACGTCATGACCTGCGCCCTCAAGCTGCTTACCCAGATGCTCATACGTACGGACAACCCCATTGACCTGGGGATGCCAGGCATCGCTGACGATCAGGATTTTTTCGGCGCTGCCTTTTATGCTCCTCAGCTTTCTGCTCCCGGGCTTGGGGTGATCCATGGACTTTGTACTTTCATCCGCTTAAGCTACGCACCATTACTCATGAAAGACAATGTTTGGCGCATGAAAAAAATCTTTATCTTTTTTCTTTTCATGCAGGGACTGTCGTTCCCCGTCCACGCCCAGAACTGTGAAATCGTACCCGAACAAATCGTCAATCTTTCCGCCCCTGAAACGGGAACCTACGATATCTGGAGCGCCCTGTATGGAGAGCGGTCCACGGATGAATTTTTTACAGCCGCCTTGAAAAAAGACGACCAGGGTTTTGTCGCCGCGGGCGAACGCTTCAATCCCGCCCAAAAAGAAAAAGAGATTATTGCTGTGGAATTCGACCGGCGCGGGCGCGCAATCCATACCTATGCGGAATCCATGCCCGATATCGCAGGCGTCGTACAAATCCTCCCGGCGGACGGTGGGTGGACTATCCTGGCCAACAAAAAACCGATCCGGAAACGCGGCCTTATATGGATTGGCTTTTTTGGCAAAGATGGAGAAAAAATATCGGAACACCAGATAGAGGATGAAAGCGGCACTCTGGAAGCCACCGCCTTTCTGCGCCGAGCGGATGGATTCTGGCTGACAGCGTTGTTCCGGAAATCAGACCCCAGCGCCAATCCTTATAGCCGCCTGTATCGCTTAAACGCGCAAGGCCAGGTAATGGCCATGCGCTCCTATATGACGGGTTTAAGTAACGGCCTCTTCGATCTGACTCTCACCGCAGACGGAAATATGCTGGCTGGCGGATATAGCTATGGCGAGCAAGGCCGCCGAAACGGATGGATTATGAAACTGGACCCTACAGGCGGCATCATCTGGCAGCGCCAATATCCGCGCGGAGCGGACGCCATTATCCGGGCCGTAGCTGATTACCCGGAAAACCGAGCTGTCATCATCGGAGAAACACTCTCCTCCGTCCGCAACAAGCATAAGAACGGCAAGGCAGCTTGGATCATGATGATCGATCAAAGCAACAGCAACAATCTCTGGCAACGCTACATCACTGGTTCCAACGGACAGGATGGCTGGGGCGTTCTTACGGGGGCGGACGGGTTGATCAAAGTTCTCGTCAACGCCGCCGGCACCAAGGATTCACCCTCTCTTGCGCGGGTTTTAACTCTGAACGCGCACGGATTGGGGCTCAAGGATGACGTCTATATCAAGGGCCGTGGCGTTCGCGCGCACAAATTAATTTCCGGTCCCGCCGGAGAAAATATCCTGATTGGACAGAGCAAAACGGAATACTTGGTCGAGGACGTGAACGGTCAAAAGCCTCCTGAAAACCGGACAAGCCTGGATGGATTGATTCTGGCGGGCGCTTCTCTTTCGCCCGGAGGGAATCCATGTCCCTGAAACATTTTCCATCGCCATTGAAACATCACGCCCGCAGAGCTATCTTTTCTGTCTACAACCCCAAAAGATCCGTATGCTCCATGATTTTACGAACATTTTTGACCGGAATCTTGCTGTATGTTCCACACGCGTTCGCGCAATCTCCCCCCCTGCCCCCCAGTGAAAATGAGCAGCCGGGGACGATAACCCGATTTTTTTCCCTTATGCCCGATATTCCGGTCATGCCTGGCCTCTCCGAGATAGAAGACCGCGCCTCCATCTTCGACAAGCCGCAGGGGCGGATTGTCGAGACTCAGGCCGCGATTGCCCCCGCTCTTTTGAATGCCCGGGTGCGAGATTACTACGCGACGGTTCTGCCTCAGTTCGGATGGCGGCCGGTGTCAGGGGATAGGTTCAAGCGCAATCGCGAGCATCTCAGCCTGCGGTACGAAGGCACGGGGGCGGACCGTGTGGTCTTTTTGACCATTACGCCCGAATAACCCGTTCCAGCATCGCGCTCCATTTGTTTCTTGACAAAAATGGAAGGGAGCGCCTATATGTGCTCCCGTAATGAAATTTGTCCCCAGGAAAAAAGAAGGTTAAGCCATGGCCAACCATGAATCGGCAAAGAAAAGAGTAAAACGGAACGCCAAGCGCGCCCTGATCAACAAGGCCCGCAAGAGCCGCGTCCGCACATTCATCAAAAAGGTCGAGCAAGCCGTGACCGAAGGCAATATCGACACCGCCCAAGCAGCTTTGCAACAAGCACAGCCCGAGATTGACCGTGGGGTTGCCAAAGGCCTGATGCACAAAAACAAGGCCGCGCGGACCCTTTCCCGCCTCTCTTCTGCGGTGAAGTCATTGAAAAAGGCGTCCTAGGACGCCTTTTTTTAAATCTACCGTCAAAAAAGCTTTATTTCAGCTGTAACCCACTTGCCCCTTCAAAGCTGTAGAAGCTGTCATGGATATCTTCTATAGGCGTCGTCGACTCTCGGCCTTTGCTCTTACCGTTAAAATTGGAAGAATTTTTCCGGACGCTCTTTCCCCAAATAGCAGGATCTCTTTTTCCTATAAAATCATGATTGGAATTATAAGTAGCTTTGGTGTCTTCGGAAGCCATTTGCATTCCCCTATAAATAAATTAGTCCAGAGAAGATATCATATATAGAACAACATTGTTTTTCTCGTCAATAAAATTCCGTTTTTCACCTTGCCGCTGCCCGGCGTTTACGCGTATTCATAAAGCATGAGCACACAGAAATACGATATCCGGACCACCGAGAAAAAATGGCGCAAAATCTGGGAGGACCGGAGTTGTTTCACCGTGACCGAGGATCCGGCGAAGCCTAAATATTACGTACTGGAGATGTTTCCCTATCCCTCTGGACGCATCCATGTGGGCCATGTGCGCAATTATACGCTGGGCGACGTGGTGGCGCGCTACCGCCGGGCCAAGGGATTCAACGTTTTGCACCCCATGGGCTGGGATGCGTTCGGCCTACCGGCCGAGAACGCCGCGATCGAGCGCGGCGAACATCCGGCCAAATGGACGTATGAGAATATGGCCGCGATGCGCGCGCAGCTTCAATCCATGGGCCTGTCGCTGGACTGGAGCCGGGAGATCGCCACGTGCGATCCATCCTATTACCGCCATGAACAAAAAATGTTCCTGGATTTCCTGAAACGAGGCATCGCGTACCGCAAGGAATCGGTCGTCAACTGGGATCCCGTGGACAACACGGTGCTGGCCAATGAACAGGTCATCGACGGCAAGGGCTGGCGCACAGGCGCGCCGGTGGAGCGCCGCAAGCTAAGCCAGTGGTTCCTGAAGATCACCGATTACGCCGAAGAGCTTCTGGCGGAGTTGAAAAACCTGCCCCGCTGGCCGGAAAAAGTCCGGATCATGCAGGAAAACTGGATCGGAAAGTCTCAGGGGTTGCAGTTCAAATGGGCGATTAAAGATCATGCGGAAACCATCGAAGTCTTCACCACCCGCCCCAACACGCTGTTCGGCGCGTCCTTCCTGGCGCTTGCACCCGATCATCCGCTGAGCAAGAAGCTGGCGGAAAATAAGCCGGGTTTTGAGGAATTCATTAAAAAATGCCAGTCCGTCGGCACGTCCGAAGAGGCTATTGCCCAAGCGGAAAAATTGGGATTCAACACAGGCTATAAGGCCACGCATCCGTTGTTGGATCGCGAGGTTCCCGTATATGTCGCAAACTTCATCCTGATGGATTACGGCACGGGTGCGATTTTCGGCGTGCCCGCGCACGACCAGCGCGACTTTGATTTCGCTCAAAAATACAAACTCCCCGTTCTGGAAGTCATCGCGCCGCCCGAAGGGCCCCAGGGAACCTTAAGCGAGCCTTATACGGGACCCGGCACGCTGGTCAATTCACAATTTTTGGACGGCTTGGACAGCGACGCCGCCAAGCGGGCCGTGATTGAGCGCTGTGAGAAAAACGGCACGGGTTTCGGCACCACGCAATTTCGCCTCCGCGACTGGGGCGTCTCTCGCCAGCGTTATTGGGGCTGCCCGATTCCGGTGATTTATTGCGATTCCTGCGGCGTCGTGCCCGTGGCGGAAAAGGACCTGCCCGTCACGCTGCCCGAGGATGTCACCTTCGACAAGCCCGGCAATCCGCTGGACCGCCATCCGACATGGAAGCACACGACCTGCCCGTCCTGCGGCGCGAAGGCAACGCGGGAGACGGATACGTTCGACACGTTTTTTGAATCGAGCTGGTACCAGTTCCGCTTTTGTGACCCGCGCAACGACACCCTTCCCATCGGACAGGACAAGGCCGCCTACTGGATGCCTGAAGGCCGGGGGGTGGAGCAATATATCGGCGGCGTGGAACACGCGGTGTTGCATTTGCTCTATGCCCGCTTTTTTACCAAGGCGATGCGGGATTGCGGCTATTTGAAAATTTCCGAACCTTTCACCGGCCTGTTCACCCAGGGGATGGTCACGCATGAAACCTACCAGAACGAAAAGGGCGAATGGGTCTTCCCTGCTGACGTGACGATCGAAAACGGCGCAGCGACCGACAAGAATGGCAATACCGTCACCATCGGCCCGTCCATCAAAATGTCCAAATCCAAGCGCAACGTCGTCGATCCCGATGATATTCTCGAAAAATACGGGGCGGACGCTGCGCGGCTGTTTATCCTCTCCGACTCCCCGCCCGAGCGCGACCTGGAATGGACTGAGGCCGGGATCGAGGGCGCGTGGCGCTATATCAACCGCCTCTACCGGCTGATCGCCGAGAGCCGAGATAATCTGCCCGCCGCAGGAGTGGCCAAACCCACCGCATTCGAATCCGAAGCCGCGACTTTGCGCGCGCTGACGCACCGCGCGATTGCGGGCGTGAGCGAGGACATTGAAAACTTCCACATGAACAAGGCCGTGGCCCGCATCCGGGAGCTATCGAACGCGATTTCCCCCTTCAATCCGCAAAGCATCTCTGATTTTTGGACCCTGCGCGAGGCGCTGGAAACGCTGGTCAAGCTTCTCAATCCCATGATGCCCCATCTGGCGGAGGAATTGTGGCAGATGTTGGGGCACACAACACTCCTGACCGACTCGCCCTGGCCGGAGACCGATACGGCCCTGCTCAAGGCCGAAACCGTCACCATCGGGGTACAGGTCAATGGCAAGATGCGCGCCACCATCACACTGCCCGCAAATACCGACGCGAAAGAAACTGAAAACGCGGCGCTGGCGGAGCCAAACATCCAGCGCGCGCTGGAAGGCCACACGGTGCGCAAGGTCATCGTCGTACCGGGCCGCATCGTGAACGTGGTGGTCGGCTGATGAAATCCTTTCACAGTTGTGCCCTCGCCCTGATGCTCCTCTGGCTTTCCGCCTGTGGGTTTGAGCCTGTCTACGGCGTGAACAAATATACGGCCATCGGAGCAGAATCGCGGCTTGCGCAGATTGAAATCGAGAATATTCCCAATCGCGAAGGCCAGCACGTGCGCAACGCGCTCATTGACCGCTTCTACCGGAAGGCCCGCCCCGAGACACCGCTTTACAGCCTGCACGTCGCTGCGCTGGAGGAAGAAACGACGGAACTTGATATCACGAAAAGCTCCGACGCGACCCGCGCGGAAATCCGGATCCGGACCGTTATGACCCTGCGCAGCGCCCTCACCAATGAAATCCTCCTGCAGCGTGACGTGCGCGCCATTACCAGCTACAATATCCTGGACAGCGAGTTCGCCACCCGCGTGACGGAAGAAAACGCCCGCGTCAACGCGCTGGACGATCTCGCGCGCCAGATCGAGCTCCAGATCACCTTATATTTCAAGCGAAATTAAAAATTTGACAACGTTCCGGATTATGGATTAAGGTTACTCCAGTTTCGCCCTGTGCGAGACTCGCGGCATTTGATGGACACAGCTTGCACCGCGTTACCAATGCTAAAGCGCCACGGCACAGGCTCTTTTGCTCCGTCGTGGTTCCTAAAAACCACACGTGTATCAAAGGAGTTTTTTTATGACTGTTTCATCCGCATCCGCCGCCCGCACCACGTACCCCAACGTCGCGGAGCATTTTAATCTTCAGGCCTCTAAATATAACATAGGCGTTGAGAAAGTGCGCTGGACGGGACCGCAGATCCTGGTTCAGCAACTTATAAAGTCCGGCTTTAACGGACCCGTGAAAGGTCTCGATTTCGGCACCGGCCGCGGAAACGTGGCCAAGGTTCTCAAAGAGAAATTTAACCCCGTGAACGTCAAGGGATACGATGTCTCCGCGGAAATGGTGCGCCATGCCAACCTGGACGGCCATAATGATCTGACCCTGAAAGGTGGCGTGCGCGACTTAGCCGAAGAAAATGAAAATGAATATCACCTTTTCACCTCCTGCGGCGTATTGGATTTCCTGACCCCCGAAGACACGGAGGCCCTATCCGCCCAGGCCAGCCGCGTTCTGAAACCCGGCGGATATTTCGCCGTGACCTATGAACCCCGCGGAACTTCATTTCCCGGCATTCAGACCCTTCAACATGATCCGAAGGTTTTGAGATCCCAGTTTGAAAGCAAGGGCGGGCGTGTCCTGGTTCAGGCCAGCGTCGGGGGTTTGTACGATAATTTTGGCGTGAAAACCCCGCACGAAAAACCGCGCGTCGAAAACCATATCCTGATTGGGAAATATTTATAAATTTATTGACAAAAAGGAACGACTATCCTATCTTTACGACCGTTACGTCAGTAACCGCGGCATTTGATGGTACTCAGCTTGCACCGCGTTATCAAAGCTAAAGCGCCACAGCCTCCGCGCATAAGCAAAGAGTTCCGCTGTGGTTCCACTTAGGGATCCTGGAGGAGCTTTTTTTATTTTTCCTCCAGGAATTTTTGCAACCACACCCATCGCACAGGCGGCGGGGAATTTTTTGGAGGAAAACCATGTCACACAATGATCTTCGCGATAGAACAGATTACTTCAGCCTCGGGACCCGTTCTGAACCCGGACGGAATGCTCCTAAAGTTGTAACGCTTGGACGCGGGGCAGAGCCGACCACTGCAACAGAACAGGAAATTGCTGCCACGTCTGCTTTTCAGAAACGGGCGAATGTAATTGAAAGTGTCCTGACAAAAGGGTCTACAAAGGCTCGGCATTACGCGAAGCTTTATAAAGATCTGTCTTAGAACGACCAAATTCACTTGCAGGTAAAAACATGGAGCGGGCGGCCCCCGTCTAAGATCGCGCTCCTTAAAATTCCCAAAAGCCCCTGTCTGGGGGCTTTTTTTACAAAGCCGCCGCCCATAATTGACATATTTTAAAAATTCATTTACTATGTCCCCTATGCCTTCGCCAATAAGCAGAGATTTTATTAAAGTGGGTGTCGTCATGGGCGAGGCCACGGATTACTATAAAGAGGTTCGCCAGCTTGGGCCGGAAAAAAACAAGCATGTCGTCCCCAAGCAGTATATGGATGCCATCTATAAAAGCGGGGGCGTCCCCCTGGCCATCACTTACCACGATATGTGGCTCGATGGCGGCGCGGCTCAAGAGTTTGACGGCATTCTCTTCATAGGCTCCACCACCCGCTATCCCGCCGCTTGGTATCATGACGGGGCGCAATCCGATTCTCCTCAAACGGAAAAGAGGGTCGAATTTGAATATGCGCTCATGAAGGATCTGCTTGAGCACAAGACGCCCATGCTGAATATTTGCGGCGGCCACCAAATTCTAGCGGCTGTCTTGGGATGTAAGCTGAGTTCTCAAATTGAGCATTACGAATCCGGACGAATGAATCATGCTTTAGATATGTGGGATCGCCATACGGTCGAAGTTACGCCTGGCACAAAATTGTCTCAAATTTTTGGACAGGCGGCGGCCAATGACAATCAACCTCATACTCTCAATGTAAATTCTTTCCATTCCGAAGGCATCGTCATAGCTTCGGATAAAGTCATCGTAAATGCGGCAGCTTCGGATGGAACTATCGAAGGAATAGAGGCTAAAGACCACCCTTTTGTCGTAGGTATTCAATGGCATCCAGAAATCATTTTTGAGCAAGAACCTGATAATAAAGGAAATGGAATTTTCAGGCTTTTCGTGGATCATTGCCGTGCCCATAGAGATGAAAAACAGACTCTTTCTTTCTCCTGAATCCTCTCTATATATACGCGATGAGCGAAATACGCCCCGCCGGCCTGGATATTCCCGTAATACATACGGACGATGTATACGCCCTTTATACCGGCGCGGAAGACCATCAGAAAATCGGTCTGGAGATCGAACAGATGCTCTATTATCCCGACGCCCTGGAAACGCTCAAGGCGCAGGAAAGTGAAGCCCTGGCCCTCAAAGGTACTGCGGACGGCGTACCGGTCAATCACGAACCCTCCGCGACCTCTTTGGAAACGATTACGGATGCCTTTACGCCCGGCGATCTGCCCGCGCTGATCGCGCAGACCGAAGCACGGTTTGATTACTTTAGAAACTTGACGGCAGAGGCCGGATTGGCGATTTCCCCCTTCGGGCATCTGCCGCACATATTCCCGACCGATCACGAAGTGGTGAGCAAAGAACGCTTCCAGACCTTCTTCAATCCGCCCCGGAGCGACATGCAGGAGGTGTTCAAATTTTTCGCCAACTCTATGAATATCCAGGTGTCGGTAAGCTACCGCGATCCCACCCACTTGCTGCGAATCATACGTATGGCCGTGGCGCTTGAGCCCCTGTTTTTTCTTATAACGGACAGCAATTCAGGATTTTTTGAGAACAAGCCCATCGACTATTCTCTCAATCTACATCTAAACCAAGGGAAGGGCATCAACGGCGGCGTTCCGGATTTCTATTACACGGTACGAACGGGCGAAGAGCTGATCCGCGCCCATATCGATTTCACGCTGAATCACAGGCACATGTTCGCGCATTTCGATTTCGGCGGGAAACTGCGCAAACTGCCCGCAGGAGAGTGGGTCGCCTTCAGCGATCTGGAGCGCCTGAATCTGGGGCCGCAGACCATGCTGAACTACCGCCAGGCGCAAAGCGAGAGCTGGCGGCGCGCCATCAACATTTCTCCGATTGTGGATGAAAGCGGTTCTGTCATAGGCCATCGTGCAGAATTCGCCCCGTTCCAGACGGGCCTGATGCATCAGCGCGCCACCGCGCCGCTGCTGACCGGTCTAATCGCTTTTAACGACGGATTTTACGACGCCACGGAAATCCTGCTGCGGGAATGCGGCATCGATCTGGCCGCGCTGGATAAGGACCGGAATATTCTGGAAGCCAACTTCCAGGCCGCCTGCTATCACGGCAATGCGTTTCACGATGTTCGTTTTGGCGCAAAAACCATCCGGGATTTCGCGGTGCCTTT
>JAIOYC010000046.1 GCA_021741325.1 Alphaproteobacteria bacterium | reverse complement strand
GTGATGCCCGGCGATAACATCAACGGCATGACGGTCACGCTGCTGACCCCCATCGCGATGAACGAAGGACTGCGCTTCGCCATCCGCGAAGGCGGCAGAACCGTCGGCGCAGGCGTCGTAACCAAAATTGTGGAGTAGGCGCGTTTAGCCTAAACCATCAAGGACAATGAAAATGAAAACGCCTTTGTGCACGGAGATGTACGAAGGCGTTTTTTATAAAGCCTATATTTTTGCGAGACATTGAGTTTTCCTCTGCATATCCTTAAGACAGAACCATGCGCCTGTTCCTGGTTTTGTTCCTCACGATTTTTCTCAGCGGAGGTCTCTGTCTTGCCAAGGACCTGCCGCGCCTGCATCCGCCCTACGATTTCCCTAGCCCTCCTGAAAATCCTCGGCCCGATCGTATGTTCGCCTGCGGCAAGCTTTCATTTGCGCCTCCCGGCGATCTGATTTTTTCAGGCATATATGATAAGGACGATCCCGAACGGGACGATGTGAACAAGGCCGCGCAACTCGCCTATAGAACGAAAACCACGCCCCTGACACGCTTCGAGAATGAACTGATCGACATGGCCAATGCTTACTGGGCGGGGGGAGGAACGGACGCGGCCCGGGCGTCCTGCGCCCTGGAACGGTTATATGCCTGGGCCTCCAAGGACGCCTTGCTCGGCACTATCAACGACACCGGCCGGGTGGTGCGGCAATGGAGCCTAGCTTCCCTCGCCTCCGCCTATATCCAGATCGGCCGCGAGCCCTCGCTCGATTCCACGAAACGCGCCGCCGTGGAGACCTGGCTGCGCCGCGTGGTCAGGGCAGTCATGGAGGATTATCCCGCCGATTCGGAGGTGGGGCGTAAGAAAAACAATCATCTTTACTGGGCCGCCTGGGCGGTTACCGCCACGGGCGTCGCGCTGAATGATCGGCCTTTGTACGAATGGGGAATGGAAAAAGCGACACAAGCAATCATGAAAGCCATCAGGGGAGATGGAACCCTGCCGCTGGAGCTTGAGCGAGGCGCGAAAGCGATGCATTACCATCAATTTTCGGTCATCCCCCTTGTGATGATCGCAGAAACGGGACTGCGCAATGGAACCGATCTCTACGCCATCCGGGGAGGCATTCTCCATCGCCTGGTCAAGAGGGTCCTGGCAGGTTTCGAAGATCCCTCCTATTTCGAGAAACTCACGGGCGTCGGGCAAGACGGGCCTGAAAGTTTCAATGGAGGGCACCTGGCCTGGATGGAAGCTTACCAGGCGCGCTTCCCTTCCTCCTCCACCCACCCCTGGCTGGAGAAATTCCGTCCGATGGTGCTGCGGCGAATCGGAGGTAATATGACGATGCTCTATAACAAAAATTGATCCCCATGACGGAAGCGGTGCGGGAACTCTTTTCTGTGTTAACTGTTGGCTGGTGGTAAAGAAAAGGAGTCCATCATGGCCAAGGCAAAACCGTTTTATGAAGAAGAAATTGACAATATCAAAGGTGATCTGCGTTCTCTGGCCCAGGATAGCGCCAGCCTCGCCTCTCACGTAAAAAGAGATGGCGCCCAAGCGGCCAATGAACTGGCGGCGGAAACTCAGAAAAAACTGGAAGACCTCTATAGCAAAGGACAGGACGAATTTAAGTTCCTGCAGGAGTATGTGCAAAAAAATCCAACGCGCAGTATAACCTTGGCATTTTTCGCGGGGTTGATCGGAAGCTATCTCTTCAAGCGCCGGGGTTAAATATGCATCCTCTTTCAACCCTTATGGAACATCTCGTTATTGATCGATTTTTGCAAAAAGATACGGCGCTCAGTGGAAAAAAGAAGGCAGGACTGTTTTTTTCGGTCGTGGCCTTTTTTTTGATGTTTCCAGCAACGGGACTTTTTATTCGCGCGGGCTATTTGCGGCTGTTACAGGATTATCCTCCGGAAACCGCCGCCGCCCTGACCGCGCTAGCGGTTGTATGTGTGGCTTTTTTTTCCTTTATGGTCGCCTTGATCCTGTTTGACTCCGAAAAAATGCGTCCGGATCGTGATTCCTCGGATATTCAGGCGCTCATACGCTCCGGGCTGGAATTTGTGGAAAAAGAACTGGCCGAACCTGTTCAGGAGCATCCCAAGAGCGCATTATTTTTGGCGTCTCTGGCTGGTTTCCTGGCGGGGAAACAAATCCCGGGCCGTTAGTCGGAAATGTCTTTTATTTCTTGAGCAGGCCCAGCGGCCAGACATGCAAGGTAAAATCCAGCTTGGTGCCCAGAGTTTTGTAAAGAGCCTGGGCATTTTTGTTGCGCGTTTGCGCCAGCCAGTACAGGCGGTTCCAGTTCTCTTCTTTCCCTTTTTCCGCCAGCGCCTTCACCAAGGCTTTGCCGATCCCTTGTTTGCGAGAGGTGGAATCCACAAACAGATCCTGCATATAGCCCACGGGCTCAATACTGCCGGTAACGGGATGCAGGATATAATGGACCAATCCCACCATTCGCTTTCCTTTAAAAGCGCCCAGACCATGCACCTGACTGAAGGCATCCATCAGACGCACCCATGTCTTTTGGGTGACAGCTGGGGGACAGTATCCGTCATTGTTGGCCTCCCATAAAACCAGCCAATCATCGAAATCCTCGGGAGTGAAAGGACGAATGAAAAAATCTATCATGGGCATATTAAAGGCCGGACCGAGGGGAGCGTCAATGCTTCCTTCAACAGGCTTTCTTGGGCTTCTTCATTTTTTATGGTATTATGAAAGAAGGAATGAAAGAATTCTCATTCCGCTTGCGCCCCCGGGAAGAGGAGGTTTTCATCATGGCCGATCTGGAACGCCAGCTGTTCGATTATCGCCTGACAACGGCTCAGATTTTCTATCACATGCCCGATCACGTCCATTTGCTGCAGGAATATGTATGGCAGGATTATGATCTTGCCCCCCAGTTTCCTGTTTTGCAGGAATTTTTGCTTTTCTGGAACCGCAGTCTGGAAGGGCGTCTGCACTCCGTCTATATAGCGGAACGAAAACTGATCACAGCGGGAGATTTACGCTTCGCAGAGTTTGAAGGCCATCTGGAATAGAATTCCCTATCCCGGCGGTTTTGCCAAAGTAAGACGCAGCCCATCAAGATCTTCCGTCATAATAAGCTGACAGGAGAGCCGGGAGTTTTCCTGCAGATCGAAAGCTTCATCCAGCATGGCTTCCTCCTCCTCCCGCATGGGGAAAAGAAGCGCTCTCCATGCTTCGTCCACATACACATGGCAAGTCGCACAGGCGCACGCTCCGCCGCATTCGGCCTTGATAGGCAAGCCATGATCCCTAATAATTTCCATCACTCGCCAGCCTTCCACAGCATCCAGCGCGTGCTCGCGTCCGTCGAGGTCTGTGACATAGATTTTCATGATTAGTACAGTCCGGTTTTACGGGGGCCGTTATAAATGGAATGAACGCCATAGGCCATGGCCACACTGGACAAGACAGCCAGAAGCATTTCAGAAGCGGCCTGCAACAATATCATCGCGTAGGAATGGATCCCGGAAACATAACCGCCCGAGCCTGCAAATAAAACGCCAACGACCTGCGAAAGCCCTATGAACAAAAAGGCCACGGGCGCAAAGCATAAAATCCAAACGCCCATCATATAAAGGGAGGAAATAAAAGGTTTTATCCTGATTAAGAAATCCTCCAGCCTGTATTCAAGAGACGCGGGCACATACAACCACAGGAAGCGAAATGCCCAGATCATAAGCGCCAGCGCGATCACGCCGGCGAACAGGGATGGAAGTGCGGGCGGCGGGGTCTCTACCGAGGGAGCAAGGCCCTGCTGGAGCATGAACATTCCAAAAAACACCGCCATGAACATCTTTGTTAAAACATAGACAATCGCCCCGGACAAAAGAGCGCGAGAGTGAGGGCCGGGATTTTTTCTCTCCCTTATTAAACCGCCAGCGCTCAACAAGGCTGTCTGGGGCTCATGCAGGACCGCCAGGCGAATTATTTGAGCAATCAGCCAGCCTTCCGCGAAATAGGAGGGCAAAAGCAGCAATCCCTGCCGCAGCAAGTTATCCCCCATCCCCAGAAAGGCTACTGCCGTGAAGCTGGCAATTTTCAGGAGGAACGGCCATGCGGCTAGCTGAATAAGGGCACGACGCTCCCGCCAGACAAAAGCGTAGCCTCTCGATGAGGAATCCACAAAATCAAAACGAGCCATGGGGAAGTGGTATCAAATAGGCCGCCTGCCCGCAAGCGGCAGCTCCATACGGCTTAGCAGGAGAAGCTCCAGGGGATTGGCCAAAAGGTTCTGATAACCGGGCGGGCTGTAGCCAGCCTTGTAAAAGGGCGTGATCCCACTGTCTCGGGCGGCGGCGAACAGGCTGCCCCTACCCCCCGTTCTAACAACCGAAGCAGGAATTTTCGATTCAAGGGAGATAATCTCCATGCTTTCAGAAGATGCGGGGATCTGTTCTGCAACCTTTGGATCCACGATTGCATCACTGCCTTCAATGACGAATTTTCTATCAAAAAACGCGTACACTTCATCGAGCGTTTTCGGGCGGCCGGTCGCGGTGTCGTAAAAGACATTCCGGTTGGCTTTGGCGGCCTGAGGAAATTGGATGGCGGCCTCCCCCAAGGGGTTTTCATCCCGCGCGCTCAAAAATGAAGCGGCCTGGCCGGCCCCCAGAAAATGAGCAAAATACAATTCGGTCGAGCCTATTTTCCCGCCCCAGTGATCATTGAGAAACTTTTTGTTCTCACTGGCAAACTCGGCCGCCATGAGAGAAGACGCTTCCGGATCGTTCCGGAGGGCCAGGATTTCCTTTTTTGATTTTCCTTCGGTCTCGATCCCGTGCTTTTCGCCATATTTCTCAACCATACTCATCCAGGTGCTCTCAATGAACTGATAGAGCCCGCTTGCGGAGCTGCTGCCCGCTTTGGCCGCCGGATTGAAGCTGCTTTCGGCGCCCGCCTGCTGCACGAGATAGGCAAAATCGACCCCGGTTTTCGCGCTGGCCTGCTGGATGGCTCCAGCTACGCCCGCAGGTGCCTTACGGGTAAGCGCGGCCAAAGCATTGTTTTGTATAGTGTTTGAGATGTGATCCATCGGTAATGATTTCATGGTTAAAAATATCTATAGTGGAGTTTGCAACCAGCGTGCCAAGAAGGATTTCCATGATGAATTATGCCCCTCCCCTCCAGGACATGCGGTTTCTCCTCACCCAGATGTCGGGATTTTCTCATGCGGATCTGGATGAGGAAACCGTGGAGGCCATTTTAACCGAAGCCGCAAAACTAGCCTCGGACGTTCTGGCCCCCCTGAACCGGACCGGCGACCAGAACGGGGCAAAGCTGGCGAATGGAAAAGTCAGCACGGCAGAGGGCTTCCGGGAAGCCTATGGGCAATATTGCGCGGGTGGATGGAACGCCGTGGCCTTCCCCGAAGAATACGGGGGGCAGGGTCTGCCGTGGGCGCTCGCCTTTCCCATTCAGGAAATGTGGCAAGGCGCCAACATGGCTTTCGGATTATGTCCCTTGCTCAATCAAGGCGCGGTGGAGGCCATTTTATCCCACGGCTCCACGACCCAGAAAGAATATTACCTGCCCCGGCTTATTTCCGGAGAATGGACGGGAACCATGAATCTCACCGAACCGCAGGCGGGATCGGATCTGGGACTTCTGCGCGCAAAAGCCGAACCACAGCCGGGCGGGCATTATAAAATCAGCGGCCAGAAAATATTCATCACCTACGGCGAGCATGATTACACGGACAACATTATCCATCTTGTGCTGGCGCGTACGCCAGACGCCCCCGATGACGTGAAGGGGATTTCACTCTTTATCGTTCCCAAAATTCTCGAAAACGGGACCCGCAATGCCGTGGAGTGTATCGGGCTGGAGCATAAACTGGGCATTCACGCCTCCCCCACCTGCACCATGGAATTTTCCGGCGCGACGGGCTTCCTGATCGGGGAGGAGCATCAAGGGCTTAAATATATGTTCACCATGATGAACAATGCGCGTCTGTCTGTCGGGCTGCAGGGCGTGGCCATTGCAGAACGGGCTTACCAGCAGGCCCAGGCCTACGCGAACGAGCGTGTTCAGGGGAAGTCACTGTCCGGCGGCAAGCGGATTGCCATCGCGCACCATCCCGATGTCCGGCGGATGCTGCTTTCGATGAGATCCCAGGTCGAAGCGGGCCGTGCCTTAACCTACCAAGCGGCCGCGGCGCTGGACAAGGCAGAAAAGGGAGACCGAAAGGCGCAGGAACTGGTCGATCTTCTTACGCCCGTCGTCAAGGCCTGGTGCACCGACATGGCGGTCGAAGTGGCATCCCTCGGGGTACAGATTCACGGAGGGGCGGGTTTCATCGAAGAAGCCGGCGCGGCGCAACTGTACCGGGATGCGCGTATCCTGCCGATTTACGAGGGAACCAATGGCATTCAATCCGCCGATTTGCTGTTTCGCAAAATCGTGCGCGACAAGGGAGAAGCTTTGGATGCTTATATGGCTGATCTTACAAGCCGCCTGCCTAAAGTTTACAAAGCCTACTTCGTTCCTCTGATCCAAAAGGCGTTGGAAATCAGCGCCTTTCTCCGGGAGAAAGCGGCCGCGGGTGACATGGACCGCGTGGCGGCGGCGGCGGCACCTTATCTGAAAGGGATCGGATTGATCGCGAGCGGGGGACTGCTCTGCCAGGCCGCTGAAAAAGCCACAGGTCAAACAGATAAGATGTTTGCACAGCAAAAGACCGAATTAGCGGCATTTTTTGTCCATAATATTCTTCCTTTCGCGCATGGAAATTTCGATGCCGCGCGGGAGGGAAGCGCGTACGTATAACAATCCAGCTTTAGCGAGGGGGAAGAAAGGGATAGAGCCGCCGAGCCAATTCCGGATTCCGGCACATTGTCATGGCCTGAGACTGGATGTTCACGAAGGCATTGGAGCCGGGCCCGGTTTTATAGCGCCCGTAAAGATCCGCATAGGTATTGGCCATGCAGGTGCAGAATTCCTCAAGATTAATACCCTCCGGCATGAGCGAGGGCGTTCTCATGCAGCGCTGGAAATGCATTCCGGCGGCCCCCGCGGCGTCGGGGCATTCGCGAGAAATCGAAAAAATAATCACGGAACGGTCGGCTTCGGGGCCCAGCTCCATCCGCTTGTCCAGATAAGAGACGGCTAGGCACCGGCAATCGTAATGTTCCATCATGTGAGAGGTATTCCGGCAATAGTTCATGAAGGTTTCAGCCTCTTCCAGAACTTCATCAGGAATATCCTTCAGGTCAAACTGCCGGGTTTTTTGAGGCGCTGTACCCTGACCTTCCTCCTTTGGCAACGCTTCAGGAGACGCTGGCGAAGCCTCGAGATCTTCGAGAAGATTCCGGATCGTCTCCTGCGCCACAGCTCCCGAAGAAAGCGGGCCCGACAGGCCTATCATCAAGCCGCACAAGCAGACGAGAATTCGCAGGGAGTGGAATTGAATGTTCACGCTTCCATTCTATCATCACGCCGTGCATGGACGCTACAGCTCGAAATAAAGTTTATTCCGGCAGCCGACCTGCTATAGTTCCCCCCGAAAAGCGGGGTTTGCCCGCTTCCGTATACCGAGCTGCGGCAAGAATGTTTAAGAGACGCGAACCCCTCAACGCTTTTCAAACCCTGCGTGAAATTTTCTGGCCCTCGATGGGATGGCGCCGGTCATTCCGCTACGCGCGCCATCGAATTGTCAGAATGTCAGATTCGAGTCATAGAATCGCAGCCGGACTGGCCACCGGCGCTTCGATTTCCCTTACGCCCATCGTGGGCACGCATTTTATTCAGGCCGGTCTTATTGCTGTCCTGATTCGGGCAAATGTTCTGATGGCCCTTATGGGGACGTTTCTGGGAAATCCATGGACCTTCCCTTTCATGTGGTGGGAATCGATCCGGTTCGGTTCGTTTTTGTTCGGCCTTTTCGGGATGCCGGTCTCCACGGCCTTGCCGGAGCATGTCAATTTCACGGTTTTGTGGACGCTGATCACACAGGAACCGTTGCGGCTCTTTCTTCCCTGGATGGTCGGAGGGTATACGCTGGCCTTTTTGCTTTGGCCTGTTTTTTACGGCATATTCTATTATCTTCTGCGCGCCGCGAAGAACCGCCGGATACAGGCGCGCACCGCCCGACCAATTGTTTGCGCGCAAGACCCGGCGCCCGGAGAATGGCCCGCCCCATGATTATAGGCACCGGCAGCGATCTTCTGGATATACGGAGGCTGGAGAAGGTTTTCGCCCGCTTCGGCGATCGCTTTCTTTTGCGCTGTTTTACGCCGGAGGAGCGCCGGCTGGCCGAGCGCCGCCGTCCGGGCGGAACCTATGTTGAAACCCTCGCAAAACGTTTCGCGGCCAAGGAAGCCTGCGCAAAGGCTCTGGGAACCGGCTTCGCGCAAGGAGTGTATATGCGGGATATCGGCGTCACCAATATGCCCTCCGGCCAACCGGGCATTATCTTAACCGAAGGCGCCTTGGCACGGCTCAGGGCCATCACGCCTGAGGGGATGACATCCACGATTCACCTGACCCTGACGGATGAATATCCCCTGGCGAAAGCCTTCGTGATTATAGAGGCGCGCTCAACTTGACAGAGGGTTCTTTTGTATAATACGATTTCTGTCGTGCATTGTCTCTTTCAGGGAGGAACTTCATGGTCTTGAGCATAACCCCCGCATTTGTCAGGGAAGTAAACGAGAAAATTAAAAACATGACTCCGCAAGAGCTGTCCGATCTTAAACTTAGGACTGCCTTGTGCGGAATTGCCCGAGAAAAAGTCCGGCAATGGAACCGAGAATATATCGCCGCGGCGTCAGGCAAGCTCGTGAAACCGGAAAATTCCTGACCTTTCCAAATACCCTCTGGTCCGTGCGGTTTCTTTCCTGTAAGAAACCGGAGTCATGAGCGCAAACACAAACGAAGCCCCCGCCCCCCGCAAGCCGCCTTTGACGGCGAAGGAAGAGCTGGGCGATTTTTTCAGAACCGCCCTGCTGGCTATTCTGCTGGCTGTTTTTATCCGCTCGTTTTTTTACGAGCCCTTTAACATTCCCTCCGGCTCGATGCGCCCTACCCTAGAGGTCGGGGATTATCTCTTCGTTCAAAAGCCGGCCTATGGATATAGCCGTTATTCCTTCCCCTTTGGCTTCGCGCCGATCAGGGGACGAATCTGGGCCGCTGAGCCCGCGCGCGGCGATGTGATCGTGTTCAAGCTCCCTTCCAATCCCTATGTGGACTATATCAAGCGCGTGGTCGCCCTGCCCGGCGAAACGGTGCAGGTCCGCAATGGCCGCCTCTACCTGAGCGGCAAGATGGTCCCCCGGGAAAGCACGGGCCTTGAGAAGGATATAGGCGCCGATGGAACCCAGGAGCTTCTGTCCCGCTATACGGAAACTTTGCCCGGCGGCGTGGTCCATTCCATTTATGAGACTTCCGATACCGGCATGCTGGACAATACGCCCGAATATACGGTGCCTGAGGGTCATTATTTTGTCATGGGCGACAACCGCGACAATTCGCAAGACAGCCGGGTGAGCGAAGTAGTGGGATTCGTGCCTTTTGAAAACATCGTGGGGCGCGCCGACTTTATCTTTTATTCTACCAACGGAAGCGCCGGATTGTTTGAGTTCTGGAAGTGGCCATGGACTATCCGGTATGAACGGCTTTTTAATTCCATCAGGCCGCACCGGACGGCTTCGGACTTAAAAGAATGAGTAGCTCTCTGAGGGATCTGGAAAAGACGATCGGCCACCAGTTCCGAAACCCCGCTTTGCTGGAAACCGCCCTGACCCATTCCAGCACCGGCATGGAAGCAAACTACGAACGTCTGGAATTTCTCGGGGACCGTGTTGTGGGCCTTATCGTGGCGGAAATGCTCTACCGGCATTTCCCGGCAGAGGCCGAGGGCGATCTTGCCAAGCGCCTGGCCGCGTTGGTGCAAGGAAAATTTCTCGCCCTGATCGCCGTTTCTATAAACCTGCAATCATTCGTAATTCTATCGGACGCGGAGCGGACAACAGGCGGAGCGGACAACGAGAACATCCTCTCCGACGTCTTTGAAGCCTTGGTTGGGGCTCTTTATCTGGACGGCGGGTTTAAGCCCTGCCAGACTTTTGTGGAACAGCTGTGGGCCGAGCATCTCCACACCATGATTACGCCGCCGCAGCATCCCAAGACGACTCTGCAGGAATGGGCGCAGGCACAGGGCCTCCCTCTTCCCCTCTATGAAATCGCTGCCCAGGAAGGGCCGGATCATGCGCCGCTGTTCCGGATCAGGCTCCGCGTTCAGGGGCATCCGGAGATTCTGGCGGAAGGTCCCTCACGGCAAGCTGCTGAAAGGCAGGCCGCGCGCAATTTTCTCGAACGGCTGGAGCAAACGAAATGAACATGCCGGAAAACGGACAAGACACACGGAGCGGCTATGCCGCCGTCATCGGTCTTCCGAATGCGGGAAAATCCACACTGGTCAATAAGCTGGTTGGCACGAAAGTCTCCATCGTTTCCCGCAAGGTCCAGACAACGCGCAACCGCGTCCTGGGGATTACAATGCAGGATGAGGCTCAAATCATTCTCATCGACACGCCGGGGATTTTCATGCCCCGGAAAACCCTTGAGAAAGCGATGGTCCGCACGGCCTGGGATGCCGTCCCCGAAGCGGATTCAGTTATTCATCTCGTGGATGCATCCGCCCGCGATCCGCTGAGGGACAGCGCGATCATCATCCGCGGGTTGCGCAACGACGCCCCGTGTTTTCTGGCCCTGAATAAAACGGATAAAGTGAGCAAGCCGGATTTGCTGACGATTTCCGCCGCTTTCAACGAGCGCTTCCCTTATACGGCGACCTACATGATTTCAGGGCTGAAGGGTGGCGGGGTGAAGGATCTCTTGCGCGGGGTCGCCAACAGCCTGCCCAAGGGGCCCTGGCTGTTTCCGGAGGATCAGGTCACGGATATGCCCATGCGGCTTATGGCAGCTGAGATCACGCGGGAGAAAATTTTCGAGCGACTCCATGAAGAACTTCCTTATTCGATTATGGTGTCTACGGAGAATTGGGAAGAGTTTGACAATGGCAGCGTGAAGATCGATCAAGCCATCTATACCCAACGGGATTCTCAAAAAGCAATCGTCCTCGGAAAGGGCGGCGCGCAAATTCAAGAAATCGGGAAAAAAGCCCGGCTCGAACTTGAAGAGATACTGGAGCGCCGCGTGCACCTGAAACTTTTTGTAAAGGTCAAGGAAGACTGGCCCGAACGCTGGGGCATTCAGGGCGATCCCGATATATATTTTTAAACCCCAGGATTTAAATCCTCAGGCCGCTTTTTTGGGTCGGGATTTTGCCGGTTTGCTGCCGGCTTTCTCCTCGCCGGGGGTGGTCAGCGTGTAGACATGAAAACCGCCATAGATGGAGGAGCGATCCTTTGCCACAGCCTTTTCCGACTGCGTGGGATCATAGGACCAGCGATCCAGAAGACCGGGAGTGAGCTTTTTCGTCAATGGGCTTTCCTCGCCCGCCGTCCGGAAAATCACCCGCGCACCGGGACTGGCGGTACGTAAAACCTCGCTCCAGAGTTCCTGAAGCTGCTGCGTGTTCATCCAGTCCTGCGCGTCCAGGAAGACATAGCAATCAAAGCTTTCCACAGGCTGGGACTGAAGGAACGTCGTGATTGATGTGTGGTGAACCTCCACGCAATCCGCCGCTTCTTTTATTTTCTCATAGTTTTTGGGGGTGAGATAACGCGGAACCGCTTTTCTGCGCTCGCGATCATAACCCCGGCCAAAGGCTTGCCACGCAAAGTAATTCTCCTCGATCGGAAAATCACAGGCCAGGCGCTCCAACCGCGCTTTAAGAAGTCCGGCCATGTCGCCGTTCGCGGATTTCATCAACTCATCAAACTGCGAGGGCGGTATGCCCAGGCCATAGAGCGACACAGGCATGTTGCATAGGAATTTCACGAAAGATTTGTCAAACAAGGGGCCGAGTGTGCGATCAAAAATTTCCTTTTGTTCTTCCCGGCTCTTGGCCGTCAGAATTTCGCGCGGATCTTTGCCGTAGATCTTCGCCAGGATATGCACCACGCCCAGGAAGCGCCCCAACAATCCGAACTGATAAAGATTTTTTGTGAAATAGTTGATTCGCCGTCCGTCCAGAAGGCTTCGGCCTTCCCAATATTTGCGAGAGAACGCATCGAGATGGGGTGCGATATAGCGATCATAATTCTCAATATTGCGTTTTTCATCCGCATGGCCAAAAAACAGGAAGAAGCTCTCATAATCCGGCAGATATTTGGCGGCGGCCAGTTTTAGGCGCGTCAGCGCCACATGCGCAGGGTTAAGGTCGATAGCGGTCACGCGCGCGGGCGTTTCCGTCAGGTAATTCATGACGTTACATCCGCCGGACGCGATCGTCATGACACGGCTCTCCGGACCGATTTTCATGGCTTCCAGGTCTACCTCGGGGTCTTCCCAGATTTGAGGATAGACAAACCCCCGAAAAGACAGGGTAAACAATCTTTCAAGAAAACCGCGGGGCGTGGCTGCCCCGTGCTTGTGCACCGCGGCCTCAAGCAGCTTTTCTTTTTCAGCCGATCTTAATGATTTTGTCCGGGCCGGAGCAGCCAGTGTCCGTTCGGCTATCGTTTTTTCAGGGACCATGATTTTCCATCCATTCCTTAGCGCCAAGGCTCCTTCTATATATAAAAACGCCGTGCACGGCAAATACCGATGTGAGATTTTTTATTGACATAGAAATTTTGCGTAATTGACTTGAGCGGATTTGCCCCTATGCTGCGCTGTTTAAAAAGGAGTCTGCATTATCCCATGCGTACCACAGTGCCTCATTCTTTGGAAAATACAGGTACCCGCCATACCATCCACGGGGTGCCCGAGGGGCAGGACGCCCGGATTCTGGCACAAAAAGCCCGTGTGCTCGCCGCGCAGGATAGAATCCTCATTCATGTCGCGCTGGATGACACCCGCATCGCCATTCTGACCGAACTTCTGGCATTTTTCGCACCCGAGGCTGCGGTGGCCGCTTTTCCCGCCTGGGATTGCCTGCCCTACGACCGCATATCGCCGGGACCGGAAACAAGCGCGCAACGCGTAAGTACACTCTCGCTTCTTCTGCGCTGGCAGAAGGAGAGGGAACGTCGTCCACGTATCCTGCTGACGGGGGTGAACGCGGCGCTTCAGC
>JAIOYC010000045.1 GCA_021741325.1 Alphaproteobacteria bacterium | reverse complement strand
CGGCCTGCGCCTGATTATACGGGATCCTGAGCTTCTCCGGCGCTGGGTCTGCGCCATCGCCATTATGGTGCCCGCCGTGTTCGTGCCGCAGATCCTCTGGACTCTTTCCCCGGAAATCGCGGCCGCCATGGGCGTGCAGGGCGAAATCCGGCCTCATGCGGTTCTTGCCATCGGCTATGGCTCCGTGATCGTGGGCGATTTTCTAGCCATGGCCCTGAGCGAATGGCTGCGCAGCCGGAAGAAAGCCTCTCTCGTGTTTCTTGCCTTGGGGTCGCTGGTGTTTTTGAAATACGCGTTTTTCCCCGCGCACACGGTGGCCGGGTTTTACATCTGGAACGGGCTTTTGGGTCTCAGCTTCGGCGTGTGGGTCATCGGGGCGGCGTGGGCGGCGGAGCAATTCGGTACGAACATCCGTGCGACGGCCAGCGCGACGATCCCGAATTTCGCGCGCGGCCTGACCATCCCGATGAACCTGGCCTACGGCGCGCTGAAAGGCAGTGGATCCGTCACGGCGGCCTGCGTCATCGGTGGTGCCGTCTTTCTCCTGGCGTGGATCGGCTGGCGCGGCCTGCCCGAAACATGGGGGAAGGATCTGGATTACTGCGAGCCCCCGTGACTTGTGCAGGGCGTGTGGTTTCGTCTATACCAGCCTTATGAAACCCAATTCCTTCAGATCCGGTCCCGACGAGCGGGGGCATTTCGGCCCTTATGGCGGACGGTACGTGGCGGAAACGCTTATGCCGCTGATCCTCTCGGTGGAGGAGGCGTGGGAGACGGCGAAGAATGATTCGTCTTTCTGGGCGCAGTTCGACGAGCTGGCGCGCGATTATATAGGCCGCCCCAGCCCGCTTTATTTCGCGAAGGAAACCACAAAGCACCTGGGGGGCGCCAAAGTCTATTTCAAGCGCGACGAGCTGAACCATACCGGCGCGCACAAGATCAATCACTGCCTCGGCCAGATCTTGCTCGCCCTACGCATGGGCAAAACGCGCATCATTGCGGAAACTGGCGCGGGCCAGCATGGCGTGGCCACCGCGACCGTTTGCGCGCTGTTTAAAATTCCCTGCACGATCTTCATGGGCGCGACGGACATCGAGCGGCAAAAGCCCAATGTGTTCCGCATGAAGCTTCTGGGAGCGGAGGTGCGCGCGGTCACATCAGGGGCGGGCACGCTGAAGGACGCGATGAACGAGGCCCTGCGCGACTGGGTGGCGAATGTGCGCGACACTTATTACCTGATCGGCACGGTGGCGGGGCCGCATCCTTATCCCGCGATGGTGCGCGATTTCCAGTCTGTCATCGGCAAGGAACTGCGCGAGCAGATGACCGCGCGCGAGGGCCGCTTGCCCGATACGCTGGTGGCCTGCATTGGCGGCGGATCCAACGCGATGGGCCTGTTCCATCCTTTTCTTGACGATCCGGGCGTGAATCTCATCGGCGTGGAAGCCGGGGGGCACGGTGTGGACACGGACCAGCACGCCGCGTCCCTGAGCGGCGGCAAGCCGGGAATCCTCCACGGGATGCAGAGCTATTTCCTGCAGGATGAAGACGGGCAGATTCAAGAAGCGCACTCGATCTCCGCCGGACTGGATTATCCGGGCATCGGGCCGGAACATGCCTGGCTGTTCGATCAAAAGCGCGTGGAGTATGTCTCCGTCACGGATGATGAAGCGCTGGAGGCATTTCAGCTCTGCACGCGGCTGGAAGGGATCATTCCCGCGCTGGAGCCGTCTCACGCCTTTGCCCATGTGATGAAGCACGCGCCGACCCTGTCGGCGGATCATATCCTTGTGATGAATCTCTGCGGCCGGGGGGATAAGGACATCTTCACCGTGGCGGAAAAACTGGGTGTCACGCTGTGAGCACCTACGAAGTCAAAGCCGGACTGGCCGAGGTCGAGCCCTTCACCGTGGCCGGGATTTCCATCGTGACGGACAATGAGCGCGCGGCGGAGGATATCAATACCCTCTGGCAGCGCTTTTTCGAGGAGCGCGTCGGGCAGAATATTCCCTCCCGCACGGATGATGTGATTTACGCTGTCTATTCCGATTACGAGGGCGATCATACGAAGCCCTATCGCCTGACCATCGGCTACAGGGTTAAAAATATTGACGAAATACATTGTAATATGCATAGTGTTCCTGTCCGCGCGGGGGAATACGCCGTGATGAGCGCCGCCGGGGGACAGCCCCGTGCCATGCTGGCGGTCTGGGAGGCCGTCTGGTCGGGCGATCTGGACAGGGCCTATGGAACGGATTTCGAGGTTTATGGTTCCCGCTTTTTCGAAGAAGGGGTCCATGAAGTTCTGGTGCATGTGGGGGTGAAGTAATTCATAAGGAATAAAACGATGGATCCCAAAAAAATCATAGAAACTGTCCAGGATAGTCTGGATCGGCATTTTAATGAAATGTCAGCGATGGGATCCAAGGGATATTGTGAGATTCCCAATCTCCCCCTTTATATTCAAAACATTGAAAAATTTTCTGGAAATTTCGAGGCCGTTCTTAGAAATCTTCCCGATTGCCTGGAGGCGGAAATCATTCCCAATGTTGCTGTCCTTGACAAAGATTCCACGAGGAAAAAAAGGAATGCTTTTGAACAGCAGGTAAAGAAAAGTTTCCTCATGCGGGCGGCTGAATACCAGAAAGAGGATTTTTTAAAAATGGGACTGGGAAGAGATGAAGTTAAGTCAATACGGTGTACCGGAAAAGCTCCGGCGCATCCCGATGGAGGGTATTACGACTTGACCGTCGATCATTGTGTGGAACTGGCTTCCGGGGGCAGCAGCAATGCAAAAAATCTCACGGCAGTGCCGGAATATATCAATGGATTCCGAAATGATTTTATAAAGTCGCAAAGGCAATATGCGCCGAAGGCTGATTTTTATATCAATATCATTCCCCGGCGGATAAAGAATAAACTTCCCGTGGTCGGGATATTTCCCGGAGGATTTCGTCAAAAAGGCCCAAATCGTTTTTCCAGGACGGATGAACTGTTTGGCTTTCCTTACTACGACAAAGAGGTTTCATCGCTATGTCCCGCATTGAGCGCACATTCAAATCCCTAAAGCGCCCCGCGCTGATCACGTTCATCACGGCGGGGGATCCGGATTATGAGACGAGCCTGGCGGCGCTGAAAATCCTGCCTGGGGCGGGGGCGGATATCGTGGAGCTGGGGATGCCCTTCACGGACCCGGCGGCGGACGGGCCGGTGATCCAGCGGGCCGGGCAGCGGGCTCTGGCCGCGGGCGGCTGCATGAAGCAAACATTGTCCATGGTGCGGGAATTCCGCAAGGACAACGGGGAGACGCCGCTGGTGTTGATGGGCTATGCCAATCCTGTGCTGGCCTACGGGCCGGAGCGATTCTGCCAGGATGCTGCGGAATCCGGCGTGGATGGGCTGATTATCGTGGATCTGCCACCCGAGGAGGCCGATTTGCTTGCGGCGTACGCGAAAGCCGCAGGGCTGGATATTATCCGCCTGGTCACGCCGGTGACGGACGAGGCGCGGCTGGAGAAGATCCTGGAGGGTGCGAGCGGGTTCCTCTACTACGTTTCGATCACGGGCGTAACGGGCACGGCGCAGGCCGATCCCGCGGCTTTGAAAGCGCATATCGAGCGCATCCGGGCGCGCACGGATCTGCCCGTTGTCGTGGGATTTGGCATCCGCACGCCGCAAGACGTTGCCGCGATGGGCGAGATCGCCGATGGCGTCGTGGTCGGATCCGCCATCGTGGAGAATTTCGAGACGATGAAGGACCGTGAGTCCGTTCTGGCCGCGATTAGAGATCAGATAGCGGCTTTGGCTTGATTCCAAGGGCGCGTTTTTGAATGCCGGTCACGGCGTGGAAGGGCTCGGTGCTTCCGTCATGTTCATAGGTCATGAGGTGATCGTCCGTCTTGGCAAAGACCCTTCTGCCGCTTCTTTTGTCCTTTGCGTCCGCGAGCAGCTTGTTTGTTTTATGCTCAAGATTGGCAATCACCGGAAGGTTTTGGAAGGTTGCATGATCGCGGACGTAATAATCGGCACTGTAGCCGTGTTCCAAAAGCCATAGTCTTTGATGCTTGTCAAAAATCGGTCCCGTGATTTTTCTCAGTGTGCCTTTGTGCAGTTCGTCATGAATGCCTTTTTCTAACATTTTTATAACCCTCTATATCTAAAATAATCAAAAATATGAAAAGGCTTATAGGAAATTTTTATCGGAAATGCAAGGTTTTTAAGAGGGGGGTGGTCTCAACCCTGCAATAGCTTGCGCAGCCTTGCGTGAAGGTCGTAGAGCGACATCATGATGTGTTCGGGGTTCAGGCCCTTTTCGATCACGGCCACGGCGGCGTTCAGGCCGCAGGCAATGGGGACGATCCGGCCTTCCACCTGGCGGTCGGCGGCCAGCGCGGCGGTGATGTCCTTGTGCCGGTCGCCCACGTACCAGACCGTCTGCCCGCGGGCGGGGGTGATCCCCATGCGCTCCAGCGTCAGGAGGATGGGCTCGGGGTTGGGTTTGGATTTCTTGAGATCTTCGCGGAATACGGTGGCCTGAAAAAAACCGGCCAGCCCGAATTTCTCAAGGATGTCGTGTCCGTAGCCTTGGCCCAGGCCGCTGCTGGCCAGGCCCATCGGAATGCCGTTTTTTTGCAGCAGGCCCAAAACGGAATAGATGCCGGGGCAGGGCTCGACGATCTGCTCGACGGGCTTGCGGCGCATCTTATGCATGGCGCGGTGAACCAGGAGGCGGGGTTTTTTCTCTTTTTTCTCGGATTCGAGGATCATGGGCCCCTGCGCCTGCCGCTCGAAGATCCAGCGGAAAAAACGGCCTATCTTAAAGGCCGCGTCATCCAGCGTTTCCAGCACATGAAGAAGGCGGGGGGTCATATGCCGCACCGTCGTGCCGTCCATGTCGAAAATCACAATGTCGGGCTTTGCAAGGCTCATGAAGGATTCACCCTATACGACTGCCGGGGCCCGGACAAGCGCGCGCACGAAATCGCGCTGGAGGCGCAGAACGCGGCGAAGTTCGTTCATGTCGCGCCCGCGCAGGCCGTGTTTGCAGGAATTACCGGCGGCGGCGGCTTTTCCGTCGTCCGCCCGGGGGCCGGTGGAGCGGGCCCAGGGTTTGGTCCGGCGGCATTGATCCGCGAGTTTCTGGCGGTGCTTGTCCGGCCAAGCCCTTCTTTTTTTTCGTTTTTTCGGGTTCACAAGTTCGTTTGTCATTTTTGGGGGAGGGGGTGGGGGAGGGAGGAGCCAACGGGCGCGGCGTGGGCCAGCGGCGGATAAACGCCCGCTTGCAGCCCGGCGATGGATTGCATATAGGCGACCGCCCCGGCGGCCTTGGCGGTGTCCATGCCCTGCTTCTAGATGCGCAGCGCCAGCTCGATGCCGCTCGTGCTGAAATGCCCGCTTTCCTTGTCCTCGCTCAAATTGCGGCGCATGACGGCATAGAGCAGGCAATCAAGCAGGTCGGCCTGGCGCTCCAGCGGGTTGATGTGCGGGGAAGGGTCGGCCAGGGCGCGCTCGAGACCGGCGGTCAAGGCGGCGATTTCCGCTTTGGTCGCCTCCCTTTTTTCCTTTTGCTCCGCGCGGTATTTTTCAATCTCATTGTTCATGAGAAGGAGTGTAGGATATTATTCCTATGAAATCAAGCGTTTTCTTTAAAGTGAAAGATGTAAAGATCGTGAGTTAAAGAATTTTCCGGAGAAGATTTTTTTTGCCGGCCTCACGAAGAGAGAGGTGTTTCTCGTATTTAACTTCTTCTCCGGCTTCGAAAAGCGCCTGTGTAACAAGTTTATTGTTTATATAATCAACAACAACTTCAGGCTTTTTTTCCCTCATAGTCGGTCCACAAGAGTGCGGACCGTACATATGTTTTACATAACCAACGATTATTTCTTTCGGAGAGAATCGTATTTCGGCTTCCATTTTCGAATTAATACAATTTGGTTCTTGTTCTGCGTTAATGGCGTCTATGTCCTTTTGCTCACCTGTATAGATGCTATAGACTCTTTCACCTGTAGGATCGACACGTGAATTCGCAAAGAATCTAGTCTGGCAATCAGATTCAGTTAGCACTTCATTTATATCATGAAGTCGATTTTCCATTTTTTCCGTAAAATCCTCTTCTTTTGATTTACCGTTAAAAAAGTTGAATAAATTCATTTTTACCTCTTAAATTAAAGTATTGATTGTCCCTTTTTAGGCTCTAAACCTTAGGCCTCAGTTGTCATTTTTCTTTTTTACAGAATATTTACGGTATTTTCAAGAATAAAGTTTTTTAAAAGAATTCCTATGAAGTCAAGGGGCGTTTTTCCGGCGTCATTGCGAGCGAAGCGAAGCAATCTCCTGGGATTGCCGCGTCGCCCGCCTTCGCTGCGCGACGGCGTGGCTCCTCGCAATGACGGGGGATTTAGTTATTGTATAATTTGATCGTATAAATCCCGCCAGTCTGGATTAGATTTTTCGATCAATTCGATTTTCTTTTTGCGCGATCCCGCCTTTATCTGCTTTTCACGGGCGATGGCATTTTCCATGTCATCGTAGGTTTCATAGTAAACGAGGTTTGTGCAGTTATATTTTGAAGGAAAGTTGCTGATGATTTTGTTTTTGTGCTGCGAGGCGCGTTGCAGGATATTGGACGTGACGCCCGTATACAGCACGCCATCTTTTTTATTCGACAAGATATAGATTGTGGGTTGTTTATGAGATTGCTTCGTCACTTGGCTCCTCGCAATGACGTGGTAACAATATCCCGCGCGGTCAGGGCGGCTTGTTCATATTGCTTCTCCGGCGTGTCGTGATCCTGGAAGGTGTCGGGCAGATACATGGTGTGTACGCGGCACTGGGTCAGCAGGTTTTCGCGGTTCATGAAATCGAGCACGAAGGACCCGAAGCCGCCGACGGAGCCTTCCTCGATCGTGATCAGCGTGCCATGGGCGGCGGCGAGTTGCCGGATCAAATCTTCATCCAGCGGTTTGGCGAAGCGCGCATCCGCGATGGTGACGGGAATGTTTTTGAGGGCGAGAAGCTCGGCGGCGGCAAGGGCCTCGGCCAGGCGGGTGCCGTAGGATAAAATCGCTACGCGATTTTGGGTGTTGGGTGTCGGGGGTTGGGTATTGGATTCATAGACGATCCTTCCCTTGCCGATGGGGAGGGGTTCGGGGTTTTCAGGAATTTCGACGCCTGTGCCTTCGCCGCGCGGGAAGCGGAAGGCGATGGGGCCGGACTCATGCGCGGCGGCGGTGGCCACCATGCGGGCCAGTTCGGCCTCGTCGGCGGCGGCCATAAGCGTGAAATTGGGCAGGCATCCGAGATAGGCGATGTCGAAGGACCCGGCGTGGGTCTGGCCGTCCGCCCCCACCAGCCCCGCGCGGTCGAGCGCGAAGCGCACGGGCAGGTTCTGGATCGCCACGTCGTGCACGACCTGATCGTAGCCGCGCTGCAGGAACGTGGAATAGATCGCGCAGAAGGGCTTGAACCCCTCCGAGGCCAGCCCGGCGGCGAAGGTCACGGCGTGTTGCTCGGCGATGCCCACGTCGAACATGCGGTCCGGGAAGGCGGCGCCGAAAATATCCATGCCTGTGCCGGAGGGCATGGCGGCGGTGATGCCGACGATTTTCGGATCCCTGCGCGCCTGATTCACGAGCTGGTCCGCGAAGACTTTCGTGTAGGAGGGCGCTCCGGGCTTGCCCTTGCTTTGCGCGCCGGTGATGACGTCGAAGGTCCGCACGCCGTGCATTTTATCGGCGGAGGTTTCGGCCGGGGCGTAGCCCTTGCCCTTTTGCGTCAGGGCGTGGATGAGGATCGGGCCCGCGTGGGGGCTGTCCTTCACGTTGCGCAGGATGGGGAGCAGGTGGTCGAGATTGTGACCATCAACAGGCCCGATATAGTAAAAGCCCATTTCCTCGAAGAAGGTGCCGTGGCCCAAGGCGAGGCGGGCGGTTTCCTCGGCGCGTTTGGCCGCGTGGCGCAGGGGCGGGGGCAGTTTCTCCGCCAGGCGCTTTCCGGCCTCGCGCACGCCGATATAGGGCTTGGATGAGACAAGGCGCGTCAGGTAGCGGCTCATCGCGCCCACGGGCGGGGCGATGGACATTTCATTGTCGTTCAAAATCACGATCAGGCGGGAATTCAGGTCGCCCGCGTTGTTCATGGCCTCGTAGGCCATCCCGGCGGACATGGCGCCGTCGCCGATGACGCAGATCACGTGGTTGTCCCCGCCCGCCAGATCCCGCGCCACGGCCATGCCCAGCCCGGCGGAAATGGAGGTGGAGCTGTGGGCCGCGCCGAAGGGGTCGTATTCCGATTCGGAGCGTTTGGTGAAGCCCGAGAGCCCGCCGCCCTTGCGCAGCGTGTGCATCCGGTCGCGGCGGCCGGTGAGGATTTTATGGGGATAGGCCTGATGCCCCACATCCCAGATCAGGCGGTCGCGCGGGGTGTCGAAGACGGCGTGGATCGCGACGCTGAGCTCCACCACGCCCAGCCCCGCGCCCAGATGGCCCCCCGTTCCGGCCACGGCGCGGATCATGTCGGCGCGGACCTCGTTTGCCAGGGTTTTCAGATCCTCGTCGGAGAATGTTTTAAGATCGGCGGGGGAGGCGACGCGGTCGAGCAGGAGCGCGGTTTGTCCGGAGCTATCGGAAAGGCCGGCGGGAGGAGTGGCGTCGTCCCGCTGCGTGGTTGTTCGGGTCCTTGTCATGATCCGCTGTTCTAACGCACGCGGGGCGCGCCGCGCAAAGGATTTTTACAGGAATAATTGACAGAATGTCTATTTTTGTATAGTATTCCCTCATAAAAGCATATTTTTGCAGAGGGAAAAAATGGCGGGGTTTTTTGATCTTCGGGGACGACTGAAGCAGCGCTTTGGCAGTGCTGGGGCGAAAGAAGCACGCAAGGGATTCGATGCGCTTCTGGCGCAAGATCTTGTAGAAACAAAAGGAATGCTTTTAGGAGCGGGAATAACAGATATGTCTTTAATGGCGCTTGAGCCTGAGTCAATAGAAGACCCCTACCAAATTGTTATTCTTCAACATAATAGTATCTCCTCAAATGGAGCATTCGCGGGGAAATATCTGGGGCGCAGATTAAATATTGGGCAGGAAGCTCAGGACGGCAAAATCGAAGTGAAAATTGAACACGTGTATAGTGGAAACTGTAACTCTCCACAAAGGCGAGATATATTTAGGAGCTATCCGGAAGGCGAATATTCTAAGCCTCAGCCTGTAAGTCGTGAGGAATTAGGAACAGTCCTGGAGGATTTTGTTGCGGGCAGTTTAACGGGCGCGCAGCAGCAGCAATTGAGAAACTACAGCCTGGGCGCGAAATCCAAGTCGGGTTTTTTAGGTTTTTTGAAAGTTTAAGTTTTTGGAAGTCTTCCAACCCGTCTGGTTATCGATAGCCTAAAATCCTTGAAAATCAATTAACTACAGGATCCATTCCACCGTCATTGCGAGCCGAAGGCGAAGCAAACCATCCCGCGATTGAAAGAGCAGGGGCTGGATTGCTTCGTCGCCCCGGATCAAGTCCGGGGTTCCTCGCAATGACAATGTCTCTTATCTCTAAATAAGAAAAGCTTCCGCAGGGAAGCCTTTCTTCACTTGCGGACAGGAGTCCGAAATTCTACTCCGTCTCAGCGCCGGCCAGATCCTCGAGGGAGGGTTCTTCATCCTCGTCCTCGTCGCTGTCGATTTCCTCATCGCCGTAGAGGCTGCGGGCGTTCTCGGCGGCGGCCTGCGCGGCCATGGCGCTCCATTCGGCTTCGCCGTCCATGAGATCCAGCTCGGTCTCGTCTTCCTCGTGCACCACCATGCGCTGGTGGTTGCGGATCAGCTCTTCCTTCAGGGCGTCGCGGTCGATGGTCTCCTCGGCGATTTCACGCAGGGACACAACGGGGTTTTTATCATCGTCGCGCTCGATGGTGAGCGCGGCGCCCGCGCCGATCTTGCGCGCGCGTTGCGCGGCGACCAGGACCAGCTCGAAGCGGTTGGGGATCTTGTCAATGCAATCTTCTACGGTGACGCGTGCCATGGGTTCTTCCTTATGTTCGGATCGAAGGGGTTGTCTAACGGTTTTTCGGGCGGAATGCAAGCGGATTGAATGGTTTTTCTCCCCGTCATCCCGGCGAAAGCCGGGGATCTATTTATCCGCTTGCGCGGAAATTCGATTTGTGGCGCAATCCTCTTCATGGATCCCGGCCTTCGCCGGGATGACGGTAGTAGCTCCATGACCCTTTTCCTCTCTCTCCTGTCCAGTTTGCTGCCGCTTTACGGCCTGATCGGGCTGGGTTTTTTTGCCGGGCGGGTGCTGAAGGCCGACCGGCAGACGATCGCCCATGTCCTGATCTTCATCTTTATGCCCGCCGTGATTTTCGGGTTTGTCGCGGGCCTGGATTTGCGGCCGGAATACGCGGCGCTGCCGGTGATTGTCTATATATTGACGGCGCTGGTCACCTTCGCATTCCTGCATATCGGGCGGCTGGTTTACGGTGACGGTCGGGCGAATCTTCTGGCGCTGTGCGCGGGGATGGGGAATACGGGCTATTTCGGGCTGCCGCTCGTGCTGCTCCTGTTCGAGGAGCGCTGGGTGGGCGTGTATATGTTCATGCTGCTGGGGGTGTCGCTGTTCGAGGCCACCTTGGGCTATTACATCGCGGCGCGCGGGGCGTTCACGGTGCGGGAGAGTTTGCGCAAACTGGCCCGCTTTCCGTCCCTGTACGCGGTTTTCGCCGGGCTGGCGGTGAATTTGAGCGGTACGGAGCTTCCGGCGCTGTTCCTGACCTACTGGGGATATTTCAAGGGCTGTTACGTGGTGCTGGGCATGATGCTGATCGGGGTTGCGCTGGCCAGCGCGCGTGGGATGGTTCTCGCGCCGCGTTTCCTGGGGCTGGCCTTTGCCGGAAAATTCCTGGCCTGGACCGTTCTGGCGTTCGGATTTATTGAGATCGACCGCGTGTTTTTGGGGTTTTTTACGCCGGAAATTCACGCGCTTTTCATGATTCTCGCGATTGTGCCGCCCGCCGCGAATATCACGGCATTCGCCGCCCAGATGGATTTGCGTCCCGAAAAGGCCGCCGCAACGGTTTTGGTGGGAACGGTGGCGGCCCTGTTTTACATTCCCGCGGTGCTGGTGCTGGGCGGGTTTGTCCACTAAATTATTTCCCGAAATAGTGAATTATATTGACAGGATCTGTATGTTTCTGTAGATATCAAGGCCACATTAGGTACTTTTAAAGAGGGAATAAAAAAATGGCGATTTTGGGGATTTCGTTTAATTTTAAGACCAAGCCTTCTTCGGACAAATCCCTGCTTTCGGGTGTTGAGCTTTTGGGTCTTCCCTCCTCGATGCAAGCGAAATTCCGGACATTTTCCGCCGACGAGCTGTCGGCCGCCAAGGATGTTTCCGTTCAAGATGTGAAGATCGCCAAGAATCTTGCGCTGATGAATAGCGGGGCTTTCTATCAGGACGGCAAGCGCCTGTAATTCTCTTTCACCTTGTGATTTCGCCTCCGGTTTGATAGACGGGACACTCTTTCTTTAACAGGCAGGGTGCAGCGTTTTATGCGGGTTTTTGAAAATCTTGCAGACATTCCTGAAGACGCGCGCGGTTCTGTGCTGGCCATCGGGAATTTTGACGGCGTGCACCGGGGGCACGCGGTTTTGCTGGCCCGGGCGCGGGACATTGCCCGGGAGGCCGGCGCGCCCCTGGCCGTTCTCACCTTCGAGCCGCACCCGCGCTGCCTGTTCCGCCCGGATGATCCGCCTTTCCGCCTGACCCCGCCGGATTTAAAACGCGGGGCCCTGGCGGCGCAGGGCGTCGATATTCTGATCTCTCTGCCGTTCGATTGGGCGTTTGCGAGCCGCAGCGCGGAGAATTTCGTGGAAGAGATTCTTCTGGGTGTTCTGGCCCCCCGGCACATCGTGGTGGGGGAGGATTTTCGCTTTGGCCAGCTTCGCAAAGGGTCCGTGGAGACCCTGCGCGCGGCGGGATTGGGGGTGAGTGGGATCGGGCCGGTTGCGGATGAGGCAGGGGCCGTGATTTCCTCCAGCCGGGTTCGCGACGCGCTGCGCCATGGGGATCTGGCGGCGACCAAGAAAATGCTGGGGCGGGATTGGGAAATCCGCGGAAGCGTGGTCAGGGGCGACCAGCGGGGGCGGGAGCTTGGTTATCCGACGGCGAATTTCCCGCTGGGCGACATTGTTCATCCGGCGTACGGCATTTACGCCGCCCGGGTACGAGTGGAGGGCGAGGAAGCCTGGCGCGACGCGGCGGTGAATATTGGCATTCGCCCCATGTTCGCGGTGGAGCAAGCTCGGGTGGAGAGTTATATTTTTGATTTCAAATCCGATATTTACGGGAATATGCTGAGAGTTCGCCCCATTCAGTTTTTACGCGGGGAGGCGAAATTCCCCACGATGGAGGCGCTGGTATCGCAGATGGACGAGGATTGCCGCCAGGCGCGTGAAATTCTGGACGGTTTGAAAGCAGTGTAAAGGATATGAGCTTCACCCCCCCCTCTCCCGATTGCCCTTTATGTCCCCGGCTGGCGGATTTCCGGGCGGAGAACCGGATTAAATTTCCGGGGCGGCACAACGCGCCGGTTCCTTCCTTCGGGGCGCTGGATTCTGAATTTCTGGTGGTGGGTCTGGCGCCGGGGTTGAAGGGGGCGAATTTTTCAGGCCGCCCTTTCACGGGAGATTATGCGGGAGAGTTGCTTTACGGGACGCTGCTGAAATACGGGTTCGCGCGGGGAAGTTATCAGGCGCGCGCCGATGACGGTCTGGAGCTGATCAACTGCCGGATCACGAATGCCGTGCGCTGCGTGCCGCCGCAGAACAAGCCGGAACCATTAGAAATCAAGACATGCGGGGGATTCCTGAAGAAGGAAATCGCCGCGATGCCCCGTTTGCGGGTTATTTTGTCGCTGGGGCTGATTTCGCACAAGGCGGTGCTGGCGGCCTTCGGGCAAAAGGCCTCGGCGCATATTTTCGGGCATGGGGCCGTGCATGAGATGGGGGGCGTGACGCTGGTGGATTCCTATCATTGTTCCCGCTACAACACCCAGACGAAGCGCCTGACGGCGGGAATGTTTGAGAACGTATTTGAGGTCATAAAAGAAAAGATAAATCAGAATGATAATTGAAAACCTTAAGGCGGATCTTCAAGAAAGGGTTGCGGAGTGGCGCGCGCAGGGATTGCGCGTGGGGTTCGTTCCCACGATGGGCGCGCTGCATGAGGGGCATCTGGCGCTGGTGCGTCTGGCCCTGCAGCGGGCGGACCGCGTGGCAGTGAGCATTTTTGTGAATCCCTCGCAATTCGCGC
>JAIOYC010000044.1 GCA_021741325.1 Alphaproteobacteria bacterium | reverse complement strand
GGCTCGCCTCTCTCTTCCTATGCGGCGCCCATGCTGCATATCTTACGCAGCGGACGCCCCGACTGGCTGGTATATCGGGAGAAATTTCCAGATCTGGAGAACGTGAAAAACCACCTGAGAAAATTCCCGGATCTCGCGAAGGGCAATCCGGCCCTGCTCTCTGCCCAGAGCTGCGGGGATCTCTCAGGCTAAAGCCCGGAGTCTCTTTTCAATCGCGTCCCACAGACACGCCTCAAAGCGTATATTATGGACCTTATTAAATCGATCCAGTCCGCCAGGGCAGGTCACATTCACCTCGATCAGGGACGAGCCTACCAGATCAATCCCCGCCCAATGCAGCCCGTTTTCTTGGCAAAAAACCCCGATTTCCTGGCACATTGCAATCTCCGAAGCCGTCGGCTCATAGGGCAGGTCCGGCACATGGGCGGGCGTCAGGAAGTCTCCCTCATCGGGAATGCGCACAATTGAAGGGGCTATCTCTCCATCAATCAGGTTGATTCGTTTCTTTCCGCCGCTGATTTCCGGGATGAATCTCTGCAACATCAGCGGCTCGGCTGAAGCCTCCAGCTCGGCCCGGAGTGTCTCCACAGACGCGGTGCGGATCACATCCTTGCTGGTGTAGAGATAAAGCGGCTTGACCACGATTTCCCCGTGCAGCACCAGGAAATCCACGGCCGCCTGGGGGTTCTTCGTGACCAGAGTCGGAGGGATAATTTCCGGAAATTTGAAGATGATGAATTTGTCGTTTAAATTCCGAACAGTTGCCGGATCGTTGCTGACCAGAACGCCCTGATCCCTCAGCGCCTCCAGAATATAGGTTGAGGTGATATAGGCCATGTCGAAGGGTGGATGCTGGCGCAGCCAGACCACACTGAAATCCCCCAGATCGGTTTTGGCGTAGGGGCCAAGCTCATAGTAAGGGTCTTTCGAGAGATCCACCTTCACGGGCGCGGCCCAGGCGTACACGCGGCCATCCTCAAGGCTTATATCCTGCGGGAGGTAGTGAAACACCTCATAGCCGCGCAGCCTGGCCTCTTGCATGAGATAGGCCGAGCTGGTCGTCAGACCCGGTTGGGTTTCCAAAGCTTCCATCTGAAATGCTGTTTTCATCGTTATGAAATAGCACGTTTTTTGAGGTGGTCAAAGGCGCAAAACACGGCGTAGGATTGGGCATGAAGCTTACCTACCGCGAGATCGAATCCTTCGTCAAAACGCCCGACAAGGCCGCACGGGTGATTCTGGTCTATGGCCCGGACAACGGCCTGATGAAGGAGCGCGCCAAGACCATCGGCCTGAGCGTGGTATCCGACCTGTCCGACCCCTTTAACGTGGCGGTTCTCTCCTCCAGCATCCTCACGGACGATCCTGCGCGGTTGGCGGACGAAGCCGGGGCCATCTCGATGATGGGGGGGGACCGCCTGATCCGGGTCGAGGACGCCGCCGCCAAGATCGCCCCGCTGGTGAAGGAGTACTTGGCCAACCCCAACCCCCATGCCCTGATCGTGCTGGAGGCCGGAGAGCTGGGGCCGCGCTCGGCGCTGCGCAAGCTCTGCGAGAGCGCCAAGAACGCCGCCGCCGTGCCGTGCTATGTGGAAGACGAGCGCGACGTTTCCCGCCTGATCCGCGCGGCCCTGCAGGAGGCGGGCCTGAGCACCGAGCCCGACGCGGTGGCGTTCCTGGCCGCCGCCATCGCCGGGGATCGCCAGCGGGCCCGCAGCGAGATGGACAAGCTTGTCCTCTACAAAGGCGCGGATCGCTCCGCCGTGACGCTGGCGGACGCGCAGGCCTGCTGCGGGTCGACCGGGGAAAGCTCTCTGGACGAGCTGACCTACGCCGTGGCGGGACGCCAGCCCGAGGCCGCCCTGCGCAGTTACGCCCGCCTGATCGAGGAAGGGGTGAATTTCGTCGTGATCCTGCGGGCGCTTCAAAATCACTTTCGCCGCCTGCACCTCACCCGCGCGAAGGTGGAAGCCGGAGAATCCGCAGTGGCCGCCGTGAAATCTCTCTATCCGCCGATTTTCTTCAAACAGGAAGCGGCGTTTTCAGGCCAGGTGCAAGGCTGGAGCCTGCGGGGCCTGAACAAGATCCTGGAGCGGCTGGCCGATCTGGAGGCCCAGTGCAAGACCACCGGAATGCCCGTGGAGACTTTATGCGGGCAGGTCATTCTGGGCATCAGCGCCAGCCGCCGGAGCTAAGGGGCTAAAGGCCCTTCATCAGCCCGCGCACGAACTCGGAGAGGCCTCCGGTGCGGTGACGACGGAGGCGCTCCCCGTCCAAAATCTTCTGTGCCTTGTCGATGGCCAGCGGGATATCCGTGTTCACAATCACGTAGTCGTACTCGCTGTAATGGGAGATCTCGTCGCCCGCCTTGGCCATGCGTCCGCGAATTTCGGTGTCGCTTTCCAGCGTGTCGCGGGAGCGGTCGCGCAGGCGCTTTTCCAGATCCTGGCGTGAGGGGGGGAGGATAAAGACGGTGACGAGATCGTTGCGCGCAATCTCCACCAGCTGCTGGGTGCCCTGCCAGTCGATGTCGAACAGGACATCTTGTCCGGCCGCCAGCGCCGCTTCGACCGGAAGGCGGGGGGTGCCGTAGTAATGATCGAAGACTTTGGCGTGTTCGAGCATGTCGCCCGCATCCACCATGTCCCGGAACTCATCGGGCGTGACGAAGAAATAATCCCGCCCGTGGACTTCGCCCGCACGGCGCGGGCGAGTGGTGGCCGAGATGGAAAGAACAGTGCCTTCGTTGTTCCTGAGCAGCGCGCGCGTGATGGTGGTCTTACCCGCCCCGGAGGGGGAGGACATCACATACATCAATCCGCGGCGCGACAATTCGGTCAAGTCAGGTTCCTTTTCCTGATATCCACCCTAATGAGGGGCTTCGCGCGGGGCAATTGGAAATTTTTAAGAGCTCCCTGCCCAAGAGCTTCCACGACGAAGCGGCGCTGTTTCCGCAAAAGGCATTTAAGCTCGGCCATGTCGCGGCCGCGAAAGCCGTGTTTATGCGCATTGCCGGCCACGGCGGCCTTTCCCTGGTCTGTCCGGGGGCCGGTCGATTTTGTCCAGGGACGGGCGCGGCGGCAGCGCGCGGCTTGTCCACGACGGCGGGATTTGGGCCAACCTTTTGTTATTTTTACCATTTTTGGGGTCCTTTACTTTGTTCGTCTGTTTTTTGGGTTTTAGGGGGGTCTGGCCGTTGATCGTGGAATTGCTGGATGCCCAGAAGGAGGGGGAAAAGCGGGACCGGGAAACGGTGGCGCTTTTGGTTCTGCCGTGAGGGCGCGGGGGTTTTTATCAAGGCTCATGGGAAATTATAGGATTATTTTCCTGTATTTGTCAAGTTTTTTACGAAGCAGCCTTTTGATTTAAGACATCGGAGAAGGCGGTTTGAACCTCCTCGACGGTTAAATCCGCCAGAGCGGATTTTTGCAGGATTTTGATGTTTTTTCCCTTTGGACCGTGTTTCAGAGGATTGCCCAAGCCGGAAAAGAGGGACAGGCAAGAACATCCTGTCGCGGCAATCAGATGCATAGGGCCTGTGTCATTGCCGACGGCCCCCGCGGCACCCCGTGCCAAAACAGCAATCTGGGTAAGGCTTGTTTGCCCCGTGAGATCCACCGCGCGCGGGCAACGTGTCCGGATGGAGGCCGCCGCGTCATTTTCATTATTTCCACCAATAACAAGAACGCAGTAGCCAATTTCGTCCAATTTTTTTGCCAAAGCGGCGTAATGTTTCGCGGGCCAGCGCTTGGCCGGGTGGGCGGGAGAAGCGCCCGGCACCAGAAGAATATAGGGGGTGTGGAAGGGAAAATTTTTAAGATCCGCCTCCATCCATTCCAGTGTGTCTGCCCGTACGTCCGAAATCCCGGCCAGCGCCAAGGTCTGTACGTGTCCGTCCAGGGCCTGCCCCGCCGTGCGGCCGGGCGCGGCATTGCGGTGAGAGGCCCCCGGTGCGGCCCCCACCCATTCTGGACGGCTGCGCGCCGGGAACAAACGCAGATAAAAAGACGTGCGGTCATTGTTTTGCAGATCATAGATCCTGGAGAATCCCTGGGCAATAAGCCATTTCCGAAGCCGAAACCAGCCCCGGAGATTGTTCCAGCGGGGGCGCGTATCGACACGTACAGCGTCAAAATAAGGAGATTGGACAGCCAGATCCACAAAGGGAGGGGTGGTTAAAAGAGTTATATGCGCGCGGGGATGATGCGCTCGAATCGCCTTTATCGGCCCCAGAGCCTGGATGAAGTCCCCCAGCGCGCCGAGTTTGATGACAAGAATTTTCGAAGAATCCGAGGGAGCGGGCATGAATGCCCATAGCACGCTCCTGATTAAATGAACAAGAGACTTGTAAGATCAGAGCATAAAAAGACGGCCCTGTTCTCCTCGGAAGGGGAACAGGGCCTGCACCATAGGCTTATTCAGCGTATGGTATCTCTGCCGGCATCAAATCTGCCGTTGCCATTCATGTCGATATAGGCAATTTCCTCGGGCGATTCCACGCGCAGGATGCGTCCGTCCTCGGCATAGAAGGTCAGGCCGCCTTCGGTGGTATAGGGTCCGTTGGGCGCGATATAGGAAGAACCATTATCTCTCAGCACATAGACAAGGCCGTTTTTTACCACCAGAGTCTTGTTTTCGCGGGTAGCGAAAGTGCCGGGGCGGCTGCCGTCCAGGCTGAACTTTGCGTTCTGGACGTCTTCGAGCCTTTCCACGCGGGTGCTGTCGGTCATGCGGACTTTATAGCCTGCATGAGCGGTTTCGGCGGAGCCCGTGCGGGCGGAATATTCCGTCGCCAAAGCCGGGCTTACGAATAGGGTGGCAACCGTGGCCATTAAAAGATGTTTTCTCATGACGCCCTCCTTTGTGAGGTGAATTGTTAAGCTTCCATTGCAAGACAAACTCACGAAGGCGATAAAAGTTCCAGAAGATTGTTTTTTGCAAAAAAATACCCCTAAGGGCCGCAGAGCCGGGAATTTAGGAAAAGGGGAAAGAAAAATGGTCGGAACGACAGGATTTGAACCTGCGACCCCTTGCCCCCCAGGCAAGTGCGCTACCAGGCTGCGCCACGTTCCGACTATAAAACAGGCAGGAACCCGCCCATTTGAATGACCCCCTGTATAGTCGGCCTCAAGGGGGTTTGCAAGATTATTCGAGAAGGCCGCGCGGACGATTATTCTTTACCGGAGGAGGTCGTGCCGAAATACCGGAAAAACTTGCTGTCGGGGGAGAGAATCAGGCGCGTGTCCGGATTGGCCATGGTGTTCCTGTACGCCTCCATCGAGCGGATAAAGGCATAGAAATCCTTATCCTTGTTGAACGCGGCGCTGTAGATCTTGATCGCTTCCTCGTCGCCCTTACCCCGGATGATCTGGGAGTCGCGCTGCGCTTCCGCCAGAAGAACGGTGCGCTCCTTATCCGCCGTGGAGCGGATTTCCAGCGCGCGTTCCTCACCCATGGCGCGGGTTTCCGTGGCGCGCTCCTTAAGCTCGGAAATCATGCGGCGCACCGTGGAGGTGTGGAGCTCGGCCGTGAGATCGGCGCGCACGATGCGCACATCGACAATTTCGATGCCCAGGCGATCGGTCGTGGTCATCGCGTTCACGCGTTTTTGGATGCTGGCCATGACGGCCGTGCGGTCTTTGGAAAGCAACTCCCGCAGGGTGGTCTGGCCCAGAACGTCGCGGGTGGTGTTGTTCAGGATCGTCTTCAGGCGCAGATCCGCATTTTCGACCGTGCGCAGGGTTTTAAGAAACTGCAGGGGATCGACAATCCGGTACCGCGCGAACGCGTCGAGTATAATGGGCTCTCCGCTGACATCCTTGATGACGGCTTCGGAAGCCATTGAGGCGCCTTCCGGCGAGGGCGCCGTTTCCGTCGCGGCGGCCTGCGTGCTGGCGATAACGACCTGCTCAGGCTCGGGATCAATGGAAAGGAGGCGGCGGTCAAAGCGCCGGATTTCCTGAATGAGGGGGATCTTCATGTGAAGGCCCGGCCCCTTGATGGTGCTGGCGTCGTCGCCCGGCGTACCGACGGGCTGGCCGAACTGGAGCACGATGGCCTGTTCGCGCTGATCCACGATGAAAAACGCCTGGGAAGCGGCGATCAATCCCACGGCCAGGGCCGCAAGCGCGTAAACGAGACCTCTGTTCATGGCGAAATGCCTCCTGTTTTGGCGGGGGCGGCGCGCGAGAGCGGCTCAAGCGGCAGGTAGGGAACAACGCCTGAATCCCCCCCGCCTTCCATGATAATTTTCTGGGCGTTTTTCAGCACGCTTTCCATCGTCTCTATATACAGACGTTCCCGGGTGACGTCCTGACCCGTTAAATAGGCGGCGTACACGGCGTTAAAGCGTTCCGCGTCCCCCTTCGCCCGGGCGATGACGGACTGCCGGTAGCCTTCGGCCTCCTGCGTCATCTGAATAGCGCTCCCGCGGGCCTTGGGGAGGATGTCCTCCCGATACGCATCAGCCTGGTTCTGGACGTCTTCTCCGTCCTGTTTGGCGGATTGAACATCCTGAAAGGCTTCCTGGACATCGGGATGAACCTCTGCCTTCTGGATCAGGACCTGCGTGACGTTCACGCCGGAATTGTAATCATCCAGGTTTTTCTGAAGAACGGCCTGGGCCCGGTTGGCCACATCCTGACGGCGGTTTGTGATGATGGGAAACATGTTCGTCTGGCCCACGATTTCGCGGATCGCGCTTTCCGCAACCTGCTTGATGGCTTCTTCCTGATTTTGGACGCGAAAGAGATAATCTTCCGCCGATTTGATGTTCCACTGGATCTCCAGATCCAGGTCGAGAATATTGCGGTCCGAGGTCAGCATCAGGCTTTCTACCGGTATGTCCTGCGCGGCGCCCCGGCCTGTGGCTTCCTGATATCCGACGCTCATACGGCGAATTTCCTGGACGTTAATGGTCGTGCGCGATTCAATCGGAACAGGCAGGTGATAGCCAAGGCCCGGTTCGGCTTGCGTGCGGGACCAGGCTCCGAAACGCTGGATCACGGCATTTTCACCGGGATTGACGATATAGACTCCCGTGGCCAGCCAGAGCGCGACAAAAGCGAGGAGAACCCCCGCGACGATTTTGTTGGTGCCCATATCGCCGGGCATGACACTGCGAAAATTTTCCTGCGCGCGACGGATCATTTCATCCAGATCCGGGGGTTCCTGCCCGCCGCCCGCACCGCCGCCGCGCCCTCCCCAGGAAGGAGGCCGGCCGTCGCCTGTATTTGGGCCGCTGTTCTGGCCCCAGGGATTTTTGCGCTTTTCGGTCATGATTTTTAAAACTGATTGATTTAGAATGTTTTCTAACAATATTTCTTTCCTCATGAAAAGCAAGCAAAAGACGCCGCCTTCGACGGAACAGATTCTGGAGGCCCTGCGCGGGATCATCGATCCGGGCACGGGCCGCGGTATTGTGACGGCGGGCATGGTCAAAAGCGCGCAGGCCGATGCCGCGGGAGATATAGTCGTTACGATCGAGGTCGATCCGGCCCGCGGTTCCGCGCTGGAGCCGATGCGGCAAACGGCGGAGCTTATACTGAGCGCCCTGCCCGGCGTCAAAAAAGCCGCCGTGATCCTGACCGCCGAGCAAAAGCCAGCGCCCGATCCGCACGGCATGGGAAAAAATCCCGTTCTTTCCCTGCCGATCCGTCACATCATCGCGGTGGCCAGCGGCAAAGGGGGGGTCGGAAAATCCACAATTGCCTCGAATCTGGCCGTGGCCCTGGCGCAGACAGGCCTGTCCACGGGTCTTCTGGACGCGGATATCTACGGCCCGTCGCAACCCCGCATGATGGGCGTGGAAGGCCGCAAGCCCGTGCACGAGGGTGAAAAAATAGAACCGTTGCGCGCCCACGGCGTGAAGATGATGTCCATCGGTCTGATGGTCGATCCTGAAAAAGCGCTGGTGTGGCGGGGCCCGATGGTGCAATCAGCCCTTTATCAATTGTTGCGCGACGTGAACTGGGGAAGCGCGGACGCGCCGCTGGATATTCTGGTCGTCGACATGCCGCCCGGCACGGGCGACGCGCAGCTGACGCTGGCGCAGAAGGTTCCGCTGGCGGGCGCGGTGATCGTTTCAACACCGCAGGACATTGCCCTTTTGGATGCGCGCAAGGGCGTGGAGATGTTCCGGGCCGTAAAGGTACCGGTTCTGGGAATCATCGAGAATATGAGCGTCTTCACCTGTCCGCAGTGCGGGCATGATTCTCATATTTTCGATCATGGGGGTGCAAGGCGTGAAGCCGAAAGGCTGGGCATTCCGTTTCTGGGAGAAATTCCCCTGACGATGGACATGCGTATCCAGGGTGACGCCGGAATTCCGCTGATGGCCTCTGCACCGGAGAGTCCTGCCGCGCGCGTTTTTTCGGAGATCGCGCAGCAACTGAAAAAGACGCTGGGGAAATTCCCGGCCTAGGGACCGCGCATCTTGCCCATCCATTTGGGAGCGAAGGGAACATGCGTCGCCGCGGGCGTGACGGCCGGAGCAAGACTCTGTCCCCCGCCGCCGTTCGAGGTGCGCGTATACTCCATCATCGACAGGAAGCAGGCTTCGCGCGTGTTTTGCGTTTCCACGTCGACGTTATAATCGCCGGGGTCCGGCGTTTCGAGCTGGCGGAGATTTTCAATCCCGTTTTCCTCCAGGAATTCCTGCGCCGCACCGTCAAGCACGCCGAGGTCCGGATAGGTTCCCGGCGGGCTGGTTTCCGGGGCGTTCTCCAGCCCCGGTTCGATCCGGATATTGTAGCAGCCGCTCATCCCGGCGAGGCCCTCCTTGAGGTTATCGGGCAGTTTTCGGGGAAACCACTCGTTTCCGCTCCACCGGTCACGACCCTTCTGCCAGCGGTCCGGGTGATCGGCCCCTATCCGGACAATGAATATATCGTGTTCATCCGCAGGAAGATCGTCCCTGAAAAACCGGGCCATTTCGCTATCCCGGTGATTCATGCCTTTTCTGGTTGTGTTGAAGTCGGTTTCAGCCGTCGCTTTCTTCCATTCTTTTGTAAGGTTATGAAGGGCTTTTCCAATGTCTTTGGATTCCCTTTGATATTCATCCCGGAATGTTTGATCTTCCTTGCCCCTGCAGCCGGCTGCCAGCTCATCCCTTGTACGCCGGCGTTCCTGAAGGCCCGCCATCTTGTTCAGAAGGGCATCGGCGGCAACGGGGTCTTGAACGCGCGCTCCGACATCGAACGCAAAGATCTCCCCGTTTTTGCTGGTGGTGAAAAGATATTCTTCCGTGTTGAAGGCGTTGACGTTCACGAAATCGCCCTGCTGGTAATAAGCCAGCTCGGCTGGCTGGCATTCGTAGCCAAAACCGATTCGGCTATCCAGATTTTTCTCCGCCGCGACAAGCTCCCATGCGCGCTCGAACGCCGCCGCCTGAAGGGTTTCCCATCCTTCGACGCGTATGCCGCTTTCGACCATGGTCGTATGGCTGACACCGTAAATCACCATATAGGGCTTTCCCGGCTCGTCACCGATCAGCTTGCCAGCGGAATCAAAATAAGTGGCCTCGATATGGGATTTCATCCGGCTGACAAGAGAATCAAGCGCCGCTTTCAGGCTCTCCGGAAGGGGAGGCGAATCAGAGATGAGGTTTTCAGGATCGCGCGGGACGCCCATAAGGTTAATTTTAGACTGCTGAAAATTAATTTCGGGTTAATTTTGCGTTAATAAAACGCACATTCTGCCTGTTTTATCCGTAAAATTTTTAAGGGCTGTTTTTTCTGGATTTATGCAGCCGGCGCGTGTACATCCCTGCGGAACAAGACAGGGATTCATCAAGAAAAATTGAGGTGGAACATGCCTGAAAACTCCCGGATCGACCTGGTGCATCCGCGCATCAGACCCAAGACCGCCCATCAGATTTTTGACGGATTTGCGGAAGAGCTTTCCGCGCTTTCAGATTGTTCAAACCATTTCCTGAAACAGGTCTTTTCCGCCCCCGAAACGAATTTCCGCGCCAGCCTGCATGAGGGAACCGCCCTTGTGGATTTGCAAATCCACGGGCCGCGCCGCAGTGTCATCGCCCTGGCCACGCTGGAAGAGCCCCTGGATTTCATGCCGCTGGCGGAAGGATCCGCCGATATTGTGTGTTTCATCCTGTCGCCCCAGACAGACGGGGCCGTTCATCTGCGCACGCTTTCGCGTCTCTCGCGGTTGCTTAAAAATACGGATTTTTGTGAGAATATCCGCAAAATGCCCGACGCGGAGACCATCAGAATGCTGGCGGCGAACCCGGAGGGATGGCTGCTGGCGGCGTAAAGCGCGCGCCCTAATGAACCGTGACCGGTTCCAAGTCGTTGTGGCGGGCAAGACCAATGGCGGACCCCATGGATTCCATGATCTGCAAAGGCGTACCATCCGCCGCGTGCAGGGCGAAGGCCCTTTTGTCATCGACCAGAATGGGCCGGATATAGGCGATCTGCTGAAGGCCGAAATCCAAAAAATCCTGCGAGGAGAGTCTTCTGAGGAATTCGCCCGGTGTCGGCAGATCGGCTGAATGTTTATGTGTCATGTAATATCCCCCTATCTTTATGATACACCCCAAAACCGGATTCAGGCAACAAAATCTGTTTTTTCCTGTTCAAAGGGCTGTTTAAATAGAAATCTGCGGGCGAAAGAGACCGTCTTTAAAAGCAATATTGGAGAAAGTCTCACTCCAGACAAGGGCAGCGGTCAGAAAAACGTCACTTTTTCTCAGGAGAAGACCCGGAGATCTCTACTTTTTGATTAAAAGCTCCGCGATCTGCACGGCGTTGAGGGCCGCGCCCTTGCGCAGATTATCGGCCACGCACCAGAAATTCAGGCCGTTTTCCACAGTGGGATCTTCACGCACGCGGCTGATGAACACGTCATCCTCGCCTTGGACTTCGAGGGGCGTGATGTAATTCAGCTCTTCCTGCTCGAGATCCACCACGGTGATGCCCTTGAAATTCCGCCAGAGCTTCTTCGCCTGCGCGGCGGAAAGCTCGTTTTCAAGCTCCACATTGACCATTTCCGAATGGCCGATGAAGACGGGCACGCGGACGCACGACGCGCAGACCTTGATTTTCGGATCGAGAATTTTTTTCGTCTCCGCGACCATTTTCCACTCTTCCTTCGTCATGCCGTCATCCAGGAACACGTCGATCTGGGGGATGACGTTGAAGGCGATCTGCTTGGGGTAGATCCGGGGACGGGGCGTGTCGTTCATGTAAACGCCCTTGGTCTGGTTGAACAGCTCGTCCATGGCGTCCTTTCCGGTGCCGGACACGGACTGGTAGGTGGCCACCACCACACGCTTGATGGTCGCGGCGTCGTGCAGGGGTTTCAGCGCCACGACCATCTGGATCGTGGAGCAATTCGGATTGGCGATGATGTTTTTCTTCGTGTGATCCTTCATCGCGTGGGGATTCACCTCGGGCACGATGAGGGGTACGTCCGGGTCCATGCGCCAGTAGCTGGTGTTGTCGATCACGACCGCGCCAGCCTTGGCGGCCTTGGGCGAATATTCCGCCGAGACTTTCCCGCCGGGCGAGGAGAGCACGATATCAATGCCCTTGAAGTCGAATTTCGCGAGATCCTGGACCTTCAGATCCTTATCTCCGAAAGAAATTTCCCGGCCCGCCGAGCGCGCGGAGGCCAGCGCCACCACGTCGGAGACGGGGAAATTACGCTCGTCCAGAATTTTGAGCATTTCCTGCCCCACGTTACCCGTGGCGCCGACGACTGCGATTTTATAGGTCATGTTCGTTCTTTTCAATATAAAGACCCCGCCGTGGCGGGGCGCTGGAAATGAGTACTTGGAGAAATAACGCGGATAGTGATTAAAAACAATCGTTATAAGAATTTCAGGATAAATTCGGTTTCACGAATAGTATTCTGTGCGCCGATTTTATCGTGGAAAATGGCGAGGTGGCTGAGGGCAACGCTTTTTGCAAGCCGTGCTCTTCGCAAAAGCGCGTCGTATCTTCCACAATTCCCCAAGCGGTGGATATATTCTTTTCAGAATGACTAAATGCTATGGTTTCAGAGGCACGAAGAAAAACCGCGCTACATGCCCCTATTAATTTTTTTCTTTCCTGAGCGTTTTTAGGATCGTGCTCATATCCGCCCAAATGATCGTAAGCGGCCATTAAATTTTCAAAATCCGTCATCGTTCATAACTCCTTAATTTTTATTCCTTATCCTTCTAAAAGAAAATTTTGAAAAGTCAAGTTTTATGGATATTATAAATTTCCACGACACGCTTCCCATCGGGATCTGCGTCCTTGCCCGCAGCCGGAAGCGGAGCGAGGTTCTCTACGCCAACCCCGCCATGCGGGGCATTCTGGGCGGGGTAGAGCATGATTCCCTGCTGGGCCGGACCTTCGAGGAGATCTGGCCGGGGGTTGCGACATCCCTGTTTATCAAACAGCTCATGGCGCCGGTTCCGCCATCATCGACGATTCTGCCCTTTGCGGGCACGGAGGGGACCAACCGCTGGATCAAGCTGGACACCACGCAGGATGTCTGGGAGGGCCAGGACTGCCATATTTTATGGGCGACCGACATTTCCGCGAACAAAGAGGCCGAGGAGCGCCTGAGGGCCGATGTGGAGCGAGCGGACGCCGTCGCGGACATGAAATCGAATTTCCTCGCCACCATGAGCCATGAGATCCGCACGCCCATGCAAACGATTTACGGGTTGCTGGAGCTGATCGGGGAGGAAAAGCCGGACGAGCGGATTCAGTCCATGGTGGATATCGCGCAAAATGCCGCCAGCGGTTTGCTGGAGATTCTCGATGATATTCTCGATCTCGCGAAAATGGACGCGGACAAGATGGAACTGGACGTCTTTGAGGTTCCCGTCCGGATGCTGGTGCGGGGGACGCTGGAGGCGCTGTCGGTTAAAATCAGAAGGCTGAATGTCACGCTGGGCGACGATATCGGGCAGGATGTGCCGTTCGTCGTGATCGGCGATCCCACGCGGCTGCGCCAGATCATCATGAACCTGACGGGCAATGCCCTGAAATTCACGGAAAAAGGGTCCGTCACGGTGCGGGTCACGACAAAAACAAAGCATCTCGCGCCGCCGCCGGGCGGGGTGGGGCTGCGATTCGAGGTGGCAGACACCGGAATCGGGATGAGCCCGGAGGTCTGCGCGAAGCTATTCGGATCCTTCACGCAGGCGGACAACACCACGGCGCGCAAATTCGGCGGCACCGGGCTGGGACTTTCCATCTCGAAAAAACTGGTCGAGCTGATGGGCGGAAAAATCGGCGTCGAAAGCGTGCAGGGCCGGGGCTCTACCTTCTGGTTCGAGATCCCCACAGAAGAGGTGGGCACCGACGTCACCACCGTCGCGCTGCCCGACCTGACCGGGATTTCCGTACTGTCCGTCGAGGATCATCCGCTGGGGGCAAAGGAGATCGTCAGTTCGCTGCGCTCCATGGGGGCCGTGGTGGAAAGCTGCCCGACCTATATCGAAGGGCTGAGTCTGGCGGGACGGCGGCCCTTTGACGTGGCGGTGATTGACATGGGATTGCCGGACGGAACGGGGCTGGACCTGATGAAGGAGATCGTGAAGATCCGCCCCAACACAGGATTGATCATGTACACGGTGCGCGACGACGCGGGACTGAAGCAGAGTCTTCAATCGCTGGGATCCCTTCACCTGACCAAACCCGCCAGCCGGGCCGGATTGGGAGAAGCGGTCAAAAATGCTGCAGCAAAAGTGCAGCATTTTACCATCGAGGGTCCACGGAAGCTTTTGATCGCGGAAGACACGGCCAGCATACGCGATGTGCTGGGACGACAGC
>JAIOYC010000043.1 GCA_021741325.1 Alphaproteobacteria bacterium | reverse complement strand
CCAAAGTCGGCACGGCGCCTATCCGCATGGCGGAACTTGTAGGAGCTTTGGAGGCCGGGGATGGTTTCGCGGCGGAGCGTGATTCCTGTATCCTGAACCTAGAAGCGGCGGCGGAGCAGGTGCGGCGCTGGCGGGCGCGAGGATTGAAAATCGGTTTCACCAACGGATGCTTTGACATCCTGCACGCGGGGCATGTGTCTTATTTGGGGGAAACGCGGCGTCATTGCGACCGTCTGATTGTAGGGCTTAATAACGATTCCTCGGTGAAAATTCTGAAGGGGCCGGGCAGGCCCGTCCATGACGAGGCTTCCCGGGCGGTTGTTCTGGCGGCTTTAAGCGCGGTGGATATGGTTATCCTGTTCGGGGCGGAAAAAGCGGGGCAGGACAACACGGCCAGCGGGCTTATCCGCGCCCTGCAGCCGGATGTCTATTTCAAGGGCGGCGATTACAGGCCGGACGACATTCCCGAAGCTCCGCTGGTTCGCGCGGGCGGGGGAGAGGTTCTCGTGATGGGGCACGTGGAGGGACAGAGCACGACGAAGTCTCAGGCCAGAATCGCCGGAGTGTAGCTCTGTGATAAGGGCTCGGGCGTAACGGGCAAGACCCGGGACACACCCTCTTTGTTTTCGGCAAAAAATAACCGGATATCTTCGGGCAGTTTTCCGTCCGCCGGCTCGATTTTTTGATAGTCGGAATCCCACCAGTATTCATAGTGATCTTTTTTATAAATATTGATGACAGGAGCGCAGCTTTTTGGATCGAATTGGACCTCGAATTTATAACTTTCTCCCTTCAGAACGTCTTTATATTCGAAAGAACCCTCCTTGCTTGCCTCCATATATTCCGCATGAATGCGGGTATATCGCTCGTTCGGGGAGCCTTCATCTTCAAGCTTGTAAATTTCAAACTGGTTGGGATTTTCGCCATATCCCTTCACCTCTGCGTAGAAGGGACGCAACATTACAAAGATACCGTGGTCCGGAAGATGGCTGTAAGTTCCTTCCATAATGTTTTCATTGAAGGAGGATACGCACTCGGAAACATCTGCGGCGCTCATTCCTCTCCCTTTGAACTCTGTTGTCCGGAAACGGTCATGATCGGCGGTCGTGTCATATAAATCACCATATACAGAATCGTCCGTTCCGAGAAAGGCTTCTCCCTTCGCCAGTTTTTCAAGGCTGTAATCGTTGAGGGATCGAATGTAAGGACTCTCTGTAAACTCATCGGGGTCAATGGTTGATTCCACAATATTGCCCAACGGCGTCACGATAAAGGCATGGCTTCCTATAGAATCGCCTTTGAATTGAGAGTACCCCCCGTCCGTCATGAAATAGGAAAGGCGTTGCTTGAAGCGGGAGGAATCACTTGATCCCGGCAGGAAATGATTCTCGGCCCTTTGCAGAAGGCATCCCTCTACGCCGCTCATCTGCAGGCAGGCGAATTTTGTCGCGGGCGTGGATTTTTCTACGTTTTCAGAGAGGCCGTTCAGATATCTTGGATTTGGTTTTGGGGCTATTTCTTGACCGCTCATGCTCAGGAATTTATCTATCTCTGAAAAACCGCGGTTATAGTGGTCGAGACCGGGAACGTCATTTACGATTTTGGAGACGATCTCGCTGCATCCTTTCTCCCAGGCTTCTCGGTCTTGGCGACTCCAAGTTTTTTTATTCAAACGGGTCTGCAAGATGGGGTCTGATTGGATGGCCTTAAAGACTTTTTCCTCCATCTCCTTGAAGATCCGGTTGAATGCATCGTCTTTCTTCCAGTCGATGATTTGATTGTTTTGCGTTTTGCTCCAAGGGCGTTCAGACACAACCATAATTTCCCCCGTGTTGAGGATATGGTTGAAATTCACCGCATACACCTGATAGGGCCCGTTTTTTCGACCGTATACCGGAAAGCGGGGGCGTTCATGCAGAGGTCCTGGCCCGGCTCCGGCAAAGCCTTCGCCCGCCGCCGCATCGTTGAAATACCCTGAAAACTCAGCCATGAACACACACCATATTTTCCGTATTATTAAATAAAATGGTTAATAACTTCTTAACTAAGGGGGAGGGCGTGGAAAAAACCTTGGAAAAGACGCGGTTTTTCCTTCAGACTTGCAGGTATGAGCACAGATCCCTTTGACCTGCCGGCCGTTTTTCTGGACAAGCCCCGCAAGGGCGATATCCCCCTTCGTCCCCTGACCAGCGCCGGATTTGCGGACTGGCTGAAGAAGCAGCCCACCGCGGTGAAAAACGCCCTGGCGGAGTCCGGCTTTTCGGCCGCGCCCGGCAAATGCCATGTGGTGCGGAGCGCGGATGGAAGTGCTGCGGAAATTATCGTGGGCGTGTCGCCGTCCCTTGCGCCCGGCGATTTCGCGGCGGCGGCGGGCTGGATCAAAAGCGCGTTTTCTCCCGCCTCGTTGAAGAAGATGTCTTTTTCCGTTTCCGCGCTGAAAAAGGCGGATGTGGACAATGCCTGCTTGGGCTGGGCGCTGGCCTCCTACGGATTTTCCCTCAAAGCGGGAAAGCCGGAGCAGAAAATCCAGCCCGGCCTCGTCTGGCCCAAGGGCGCGGACAAGGTTCGGGTATTGGCGCTGCAAGGCGCGATTTCTCTTGTGCGCAACATGGTGAACATGCCCGCCAACCTGATGGGGCCCGATGAGATCGAAGGCGCGGCGCGGCGCGTGGGCGAGACGTTTGGGACCAAGATATCGATCATCCACGACGAACAGCTCCTGAAGAAAAACTTTCCGTTGATTCATACCGTGGGCATGGCGAGCCCCCGCCGTCCGCGCCTGATCGACCTGTCGTGGGGGCGGGTGAAAGACCCGAAAATCACGCTGGTGGGCAAGGGCGTGGCGTTCGACACGGGCGGCCTGAACCTCAAGCCCGGCGATTCCATGAAGCTGATGAAAAAGGACATGGGCGGGGCGGCTCATGTGCTAGGGCTGGCCTGGCTGATCATGAGCCTGAAACTGCCCGTGCGCCTGCGTGTCCTGATTCCCGCCGTGGAGAATTCCGTGGCGGGCAACGCCTTCCGCCCCGGCGACGTCATCAAAAGCCGTAAGGGTCTGTCCGTGGAGAACACGAACACCGACGCCGAGGGCCGCCTGATTCTGGCCGACGCGCTGAGTTACGCCTGCGAGGATTCTCCCGCGCTGCTGGTTGATTTCGCGACCCTGACCGGATCGGCTCGTGTGGCTTTGGGACCCGATATCCCGCCTGTTTTCTCAAACCGGGAAGATCTGGCCGGACGTTTGAAGCGCGCCTCCGACAAGGCCGGAGATCCGGTGTGGCCTATGCCGCTTTGGCAGCCCTATCGCAAGATGATTGAAAGCCCCGTGGCGGATCTCGTCAACAGCGTGGGCGCGCCGGGCGATCTTATCTATAGCGCATTGTTCCTCGAGTCCTTTGTGGAAGATACGGTGCCGTGGATCCATCTGGATGTCTTTGCCTGGGAAAATTCGGGCAGGCCCGGACGCCCCAAGGGCGCGGCAGACACCGGGCTTCTGGCGGTGTTTGCGCTGATCGAGGACATGTACGGGACAAAATGACCACGTACAGAATCATAGATCCCGTGGCCGATCTTTACGAGAAGGATCAGTCCGGACAGGGGATCGGAAAAAAGGACTCCCAGCTTTTGTTCGGGGAAGGATTCGAAGGCGCCCTGCAAAAAGAGGGGTGGGTCCACGGGCGATCCCTTGTGGACGGCTATGAGGGCTGGGTCCGAGAATCCGCCCTGAGACCTGAAACACGCGAGGCCTCTCATTTTGTTGATAGGATTTTAAGCGCTCTTTATCCTCAGCCCGATTTTAAAACCAGACCCGTTATGGTTCTGGGATTTCTTTCCCGGCTTTTGGTGCCGCAGGATGGCGCTTCTGAAAACGGTTTTGTCCAGGTGCCCGGTCATGGCTGGGTTTTTGCGGATCATATCCGGCCTGTGGCGGATTTGCACGCCCCGGCGGATCTTCTCGATACAGCGCGGAAATTCCTGGGGATGCCCTATTTATACGGGGGACGGTCGGCCTTGGGGATTGATTGCTCGGGTCTGGTTCAGCTTTGCGTTTTGCGGCGCGGCCTGCCCTGCCCGCGCGATAGCGGAGATCAGGAGGCGAGCCTTGGGTTGTCCGTTCCGGCGGGATCGCGGCAGTTGGGCGATCTGGTTTTTTTCAAGGGACATGTCGGGATCATGGCGGAGGACGACAATATCCTGAATGCCACGGCCCGCAGCCTGGATGTCCGGCTTGAGAAGCTGGCGGATTTGATCCGCGCCTATGGCGAGATCACCGCCGTGAAGCGGATTCCATGAAACGTTTTTCCGAGGAGCCCGAGCGCCTGGAGAAGAAAGGCCGTTTGCGGTCCCTGAATTTATCCGCCGGGATCGACCTGACCTCAAATGATTATCTGGGCTTTCGGAATCATCCCGCGCTGCGGCGGGCCGGGCTGGAGGCGCTTGAAGAGGGTGTGCCGGTGGGCGCGGGCGGCTCCCGTCTTCTCTCCGGCCATGCGCGGGAACATGAGGATCTGGAAGAGTGCGCGGCTTCTTTTTTCGGTTTTGAAAAAACCCTGTATTTCCCCACGGGCTACCAGGCGAATGTGAGCCTGTTTACAACCCTTCCGGGACGTCGGGATGTTGTTCTTTTCGATTCCCTGATCCACGCCAGCGCCCGCGACGGCATCCAGGCCGGGAAGGCCGCGCATGTGCGGATTCCTCACAATGATCTGCACGCCTATGCGGCGGCTTTGGAGAAGGCGCGCGGGAAGGCGGACATGGTCTGGATCGCGGTTGAATCCGTTTACTCCATGGATGGGGACCGCGCGCCGCTGGGGGAGCTGGCGGTGCTGGCCGCTGTCCACGGCGCGGTTCTGGTCGTCGACGAAGCCCACGCCACGGGGGTTTTCGGTCCGGACGGGCGAGGCCTGTGCGCGGCTCTTCCGCGTGAAAACCTGATCGTTCTTCACGCGTGCGGGAAGGGGCTGGGCGTCGCCGGGGGATTGCTGTGCGCGCCCGCCCAAATTATCTCTTACATGATTAACCATGCCCGTCCCTTTATCTATTCCACCGCGCCTTCCCCTTTGCAGGCCCGGCTGGTGCGCAAGGCCCTCGAGCTTTGCGCGGGTGAAACCGGACGGGTTCAGAGAGAGCGCCTTTTCCTGATCATGGACTATCTAAGGTCCAAGGATTTCATGAACGGCATCTTTGCCGCCGCACAATCCCAGATCGTTCCGATCATAATCGGAGAAGATCAGCGGGCGCTCGATGTGGCGCGGGCGCTTCAGGAGGCGGGATACGATATCCGGGCCATACGTCCCCCCACCGTGCTCGAGGGAACCGCGCGGCTGCGGCTATCCCTTCACGCGGATCTGGCCAGGGACTCCCTGGCGGGGGTTGAAAAGGCGCTGTGGCCTTTTCTGGAGGCGCGGATTCAAGGAGATTAAGTTCTTGATAACTCTGGTTCAACCTTCACACAGCCGTACTCACCCTCTATAATCGGCAGCATATTCATATCCAGGGAATATCCGCCCGTGATGATTGCTCTGCGACTGGCAGCTCTCTTTATAATTGCATGGGGTGTTTTGGCATCCCCCTTCGCGCGCGCGGAAACGCCCGACACCATCGCGCCCTTGTCGCGCATCGAATCTTTTTATGCGGGGCGCGTTCCCGGCAATCTGGGGCAGTTTGGATATGATTTGTTTGGCATGCCGAACAAGGATTTTCAAAAACGACTGGACTCCCTGAGCGCCAACGCCTCCAATCTTCCCTCGGGCGCCATTCAGGATAGTTTCGTTCTGGGGACCGGGGATGAGCTGGACGTGGTGTTCAGCGGCCAGCGGACCGACCGGGAGCGTTGCCGGATCGACGGGCAGGGATTTTTGCTGATCAAGGATTTTCCTCCCATCCCGGCGGCGGGCCGGACGATGGGGCAGGTGCGGGTCTCGGTGGAAGAGGTCGCGCAGAATATTCACAACACGCGGGCCTATGTCTCTCTCTCCGCCGTGCGGCAGATCGGCGTTTTGGTCGCGGGCCATGTGGGGCGGCCGGGCAAGCAGACCATGACGGTATTCCATACGATTCTGGACGCGTTGATGGCGGCGGGCGGCATCCAGAAAACGGGCTCTCTGCGTCAGATCAAACTGGTGCGCGAGGGCCGCACACGTGTCATCGATATCTATGACCTGTTGCTGAGCGCCGAGGCGGACATCGATCTCACCCTGAAAGATGGGGACAGGATCATCGTTCCGGCGATCGGCCCCACGGTGGCGGTTACGGGCGAGGTGAACACGCCGGGAATTTTTGAGATTCGCCCCGCTGTCGTTCCGCAAAAAGGAAAGATGATCGAATCGCATGAGAGTCTCTCGCTCACAACGCTGCTGAAGTTCGGGGGGCGTCCCCTGGCGCCCGGAAATAACCGCTATTTGAAACTGGAAGTGACGGCGGACGGAGAAGAGCGCGTCAGTGAAATTCATGACCCCGGCGCGGCGGTCTTCGGAAACGGCACGATTTTGATGGTTTCAAAAGGCCAGGAAAAGCGCACCGACACCGTGGAGCTGCGCGGCCATACGCGGCGTCCCGGTCTGTACGCCCTGGCGGAGACCCCCGCGCTTTCGGATCTTATTCCTTCCGAGAAGGCTTTGGGGCCGGATATCTATCCGCTGATCGGAACCATCAAGCGCTGGGACCCGGATCATTTGACCTCGATGTTCATGCCGTTTCCGCTGCGCCGGGTCCTGAAGGGGGATTTTGACCGGACGCTGCAAGACGGAGATGTCGTGACCCTGTTTTCGAACGAGCAGATCGCGGAGCTGGGCGAGGAGGAAAATCCGGATGAAGAAGACATCCGGGAGGTTTCTTTTTCTCCCTCCGGCGATGATCCCGATCAGGCGCACAAATCGTTTTTGCGCGAGCGGTTTGCGTATCTTCGCGGAGGCGTGCGCTCTCCGGGGGCCTATCCCGTGGCGCAGGAAACGAGCCTCGATGAAATTCTGGCCGCCGCAGGGGGAACGGTTCTGGATGCGGATACGGGCAATATCGAGATTATTTCCGATCTGCAGGGAGAGGGCCTTCAGGCGGAAGGCCGCAGCGGCACGCGCCGGATTCAGGTGAATTTCCAGGAAACGAGCCCCGCCGATATCGCGATAGGGCCGGGGGATTCCGTGCGCGTAAACCGCCGCCAGAAAAAATTGGAACGCAACACCGTCCTTCTGATGGGCGAGATTCAAAGTCCGGGGCGGTACGATCTTGTCCCGGGTGACAAGCTTTCCGATCTTCTCGGGCGGGCAGGAGGTTTTACGGCGCAGGCCTATCCCGCCGGGGCCCTGTTCAGCCGGGAGAGCGCCCGCCGGGCCGAGGAGATGCGCTTTCGCGCGCAGGCGCAGGAAATGAAAGAGGCCGTGGCCGCCGCCCTGAAAGACAAGGACGGGCAAGTGGGTGAGGGGAAAATCGCCGAAGCCCGGGCGCTGGCGGCCGAGCTGGAAAAAGCCGAAGGGGTGGGACGCCTGACCGTGGAGGCCGACCTGGCCGTTTTAAAACTGCAGCCCGAGCTGGATATATTGCTGGAACCCGGCGACCGGATTTACATCCCCAAGCGTTCCCTGACCGTCCGGGTGAGCGGAGAAGTCCTCTCTTCCGCCTATCTCCAGTTCCGCAAAAACAAAGACCCGCTGGATTATATCCGCGAGGCGGGCGGCTTTACCTTCCATGCCGACAAGGAGCGCACCTTTGTCCTCTATCCTGACGGCAGCGCGCAACCTCTGCGGGTCAGTTCGTGGAACCACGCGGCCACCTTCATTCCGCCCGGCTCCGCCATCATCGTGCCGCGCGATCCCGAGCCGTTTGATTTTATTGAAAGCGCCAAGGACATCAGTCAGATCCTGAGCAATCTGGCCATCACCGCGATTTTCGTCGACGATGTGCGGGACGATAACAATTAGCCCATCATTCCCATCGAGGGCAGCGGCATGACGCCGGGGCGCGGCGCGGGGGCAGTCGGTTCCGCTTCCCGTGTGAGGCCCGCCACCAGATCCTTGGTAAGGGGGACGGCGCTCGCATCCAGATAATATCCCAAGCCCGTATCCCGGTTTTCCAGGCGGTAGCCCGTATTGGACAATTCGCCTTGCGAATCCGCGGTCTTGACCAGAGAAATTTCAAGGTTTTCTCCGCCCAGGCGTTTTGAAAGATCCTGCGGCTTGACCGTTTCATGAAGGGTGAGATCTCCGCCTTTTCCCATTGAGTATAAATCGACGGGCGCGTTGAAAATATTTGCTTTCACGGGAACGGGAACGCCATAGCCGATCTCGCCGCCCTCTTCAATTTTTGTCGAAGGATTTTCCGTGTTCTGAGCGGGGGCCGTGTCCGCGGGCGCGGGCCCACCGGGGGCGGGGGCGGCCGCCTTCGTGGGATTTAAAATTTCTCCGTAGGCGCTTTTCAGCACGTCGGAAAACCCCTTCGGATTGGCCGCTATCGCGCTGACATCCTCATCGGAAATGGCATTCGTTGCGGCGGTAATAAATGCTTTTTTCTGAGCGGGGGCCAGTTTCAGATTGTCCGCCAGTTTCCCGACTTCATCCAGAATGGCGGCCTTGGGGTTGGCGGAAAAACTATGGTGGTCAGCGCGCTCCGCCAAATCGTTTGTGAAGGCGGTAAAGCAATTCTTCGTGGGAAGGGATTCGGTGGGCCATGGCTCCAGCCCGAGAAGATTTTTCATGCTCAGTTTCTGGCCCGAAACCTGGCTTAGAAAACCCGCGAGAGCCTCGAACAGAGGGCCCAGACCCGATTCATCCAGAAGTCCCGAGAGCATCGATCCGGCATCCATTTGCCCGGCTTTGCCGCCGGGGGCGAACATTTCCAGAAGTTTGGAAAAAGGATCGTTTTCGCCTGGTGCAGGCATATTCATGAGAACCCTCTATGTCTTTTGCATGACTTTTTATTTATTATGGCACGGAGTGTTCCCTCTTTACAAATTCCCCCCAGGCCCCATGGAGAAAAACCCTTTATTTTCAGTGGTTACAGTCACTCTGAACAATTTCGGGGGACTCCGGGAAACGGGCGCGTCCCTGAATGAGGCGACGGGGAACGATTGGGAATGGATCGTGATCGACGGGGCGTCCACGGACGGTACGGCGGATTGGCTGAAAAACGACAAGACGGCATCGATCTGGGTCTCCGAGCCTGATTCCGGGTTGTACGACGCCATGAACAAGGGGATAGAGCGGGCGCGGGGGGAATACATCTTGTTTTTGAATGCGGGCGACAGGCTGGCCGGATCCGGGACATTTAACCGCATCGCGCGGGCGGCGATCGGGAATAACAATCCCGATTTTCTATACGGGGATTCGGAAGAACCCACTGACAGCGGAGAGGTTTTTTATAAAAAGGCGCGCTCACACGACCGTATGGCGCTTGGCCTGTTCACGCACCATCAGGCGATGTTTTACAGGCGGGAGCTTCTCAAAGATCTGCGCTTTGACGGGCAATACAAGATCGCCGCCGATTACGATTTCACGGCCCGTTTTCTCAAAAAAGCCCGGACAATCCTCTACATCCCCGCCCCGGTGTGCGTGTTCGAGCCGGGCGGCGTCTCGCAGAGAAACGCGGCCGCCGGGCGGCGGGAGGAATTTCGTATCAAGCGAAGGCTGGGCCTATGCGGGCCTGTGCGGGGGCGGCTTATTTTTGCTAGGCAGTTCCTGGCGTGGGGGCTGCGCCGCCTCTTTCCGGATTTCTACGCGCGTGTGCGATCATCCGGTAATAGCGCGCGCGGCTAATGGCAAAGCGCAAGCCGCGCGCCCCATCCAGAAAACCGCGCTTAAGGATATAGCTGTGTGTGAAGGCGATCCATGGCCTGAAAGGTATGGCTTTGAAAAGACGTTTGAGAAGCCTGCGCGTAGGCGAAGGGTCCGATGGCCAGGCCCGCCGCCGGTCCATCGCGGCCTCCCACTGGGCGTACCGGCGGTGGCGTTTCTCCCAGCCTTCCGCATCTCCATGCGCCTCATGCAAAAGAGATTCTGAAAGCTGGCCGATCCGGGCGCCCCTGAAGGCGGCTTTCAAAACGGGCTGATAATGGCCCTCGATCTCGCCCATCCCGGGGATGTCCAGATCGTTCAAAACAGGAAATTCCATCTTTTGACGGTTGAAAAGCGCGAGTTTGTTGTTCCGGAGGCCGTATTGGAGGGGCTTTCCTTCAAAAACATAGCCGCCTTTCACAAAATACCCGGCGCAGGACCAATCCAGACGGCGTATTTCATTACAAAGCGCGGGGGTGAGGATTTCATCCGCATCCACGAAAAAGACAAAATCATAAGCCAGATCAAGGTTATCCAGGCACCATTGTCGTTTTTTGGGATAGCGACCATTCCATGAAAAATCAGCGATTTTCGCGCCGCTGGATTCGGCCACGGCGCGGGTGCCATCAGCGCTCCCGGAATCGATAACATGGATGTCGCTGAAATCCCCCAGGGCATCGAGGCATTTCCGGAGTCGCGGCTCTTCGTTCCTTGTGACGATGACGACGCTGACTGGGATTTTATCCATAGAAATTTCCAAGATTTTAAATTGTGGCGCAATTATGGCATAAAAAATTGGTATAACCCGCCGCACTAATGTTAGAATTAAATAAGATTATAATAAAATACAAAATATAAGCGGTGAGAATAGGGGAGCAGGCAGCCGGTCCGTGAGCAGTATCCAAGCAAAGGCCATTGCAGGTTATGTCCTTTTGCCGGGGATTATTCCCCGAGCACGCCGTCTTTTTGCGTCCGGTTTTGGCTATATCGCCTTTTTGATCGCGAATATCTACAATATGGTGCGGTTGCTTCCGCGCTCCCACCCTTATATGAATCCCGAGAATATAGGAAAGTTCGGCATCCGGCATGTGGTTGCGGCCGCGGCGGACAATCTGGTCATCAACCGCCGGAACATCGACCAGATCGTAATTTTCGCCGCCGTATTGCTCGCCGTCCTTCTTCTTCTTTTGCAAATTATTCTGCTGGTCTGGTCCCTAATTGTTCAGCCGGTCCTGGCCGCGTCTGTTTTCGATACGCTCAGGCCCAAGGAGGATATCGCCTTTGTCCTCATGGACCGGGTTCTGGGCGTTCCGGACCTGTTTTGCAGCCTTTCCAATCCCGCGGAATGTTCCAAGGTTCAATCCCAGATCCCCTTGCCATTTCATCTGGCGCTGCATGATCTGTTCAAGTTTTACTCGCTGGGCATGCTGATTATCGGCGTTCTGATTTTCCTCTATTTCGTGCTCGTCGTGGTGCTGGAAACGGCCGTCACGGGGCACCCCTTCGGCCAGAGATTTCAAAATGCCTGGGTGCCCATAAGGCTCGTCATGGCGCTGGGGCTTTTGCTTCCCCTCGCGCACGGTCTGAACAGCGCACAATATATAACGCTCTACGCGGCTAAATTCGGCTCGGGATTTGCCACAAACGCCTGGACTCTCTTCAACAACACCATCCAGGCCAGCAGCGGCGGGATTTTTGGCGACGGCCAGAATCCGACCGGAGAGCAAAACAGCCTTCTGGCGTTGCCGGCCACGCCCGATATAACGCCCGTGGTGCAGTTTATGAGTCTTGTCCATGGCTGCGCGTATGCGCAATGGCACCGCAATACAAGGGATGAGGGCGCCAATGCGCCCATGCCGCCCAGCAACGCCTTTAAGTATGTCCGCCCTTATCTGATGAAAAACCCCGCGCCCTGGATGAACAACACGGAATCCTGGGATGTGATTGACGGTTTGGCCTATCCGTATACGCAGGCGCTCGATTTCTACAATAATGGCGATATCGTTATCGTGTTTGGGGAACGCATTCCCGAACTGCTGCCCGCTCAAAAGGGTGACATTAAGCCCACATGCGGGTCGATCCGCATTCGTGTCGGGGATCTGAAGCATAGAGGGGAAAATATCGGCCCCGACCGGATGCAGAAATATTACTTCGACATTATTAAAGAGATGTGGTTCGGTTACGGCGGGCGCAATAACCTGATCGACCTGTCGCACCGGCTGGTGGCCGTGTCCATGCCGCTGAAGGCGATGAAGAACGGCAAACTCGTGCAATGTACCATTGCCTGCGATAACAATCTTCTGCCTTCCTGTTACGCTTCAAATCCGGCGCATCCCGATTGTGAATTCGTGACGCCCTTCGGACGGATCAAGCAGGTCGTCATCAATGAATATCAGGGACCGCTCCAATCTCAGCTTATCGATACCTGGGACCAATATGCCCATTTTGTGCAGGACACAAAGATAACCCAGGAGATCCTCGATTTTGGGTGGGGCGGCGCGGGCATCTGGTATAACAAGATCAACCAGATCAACGGGACCTTCATCAATTCCGTGGTGGATATTCCCGTGCCGGTGAAGCAGCCCAGTGCGATGGAAGAGGTGCGCGCCAAGCGTCTGGCCAGCGACTCGGACGCGGCGGGGTTCAATATTTTCGAACCCAACCTGTCCAACGGAGAGCCCGTCCGTCTGGATGGTGGAGCGGACCAGGAAGCCATCGCCAAGGCGCTGAACGATTACTTCCAGTGGTGGAACGAGGACGGTGCCAACCAGTCCCGCCAGGACAAGGTGAACACCGGTCAGACCTTCGAATACGTCATGAACCTGGTGTTCGGCACGAACGCCCTTATGGCGATGCGCGGGCAAAACGCGCATATCCACCCCATGGCCCAGCTTACCGCGCTTGGAAAATCCCTTGTGGATAGCGCGATACGCCATGTCGCCGGCTCCACCTTCGCTTCTGTGATGGGGGGGATTCCGGCTTTGAACGGCAGACTGTTCGGTATCGAATTATCGGCCGCCGCCGGGCTATTGACTTCTACCGCGTTCATCGGCCTGACCGCCGGTTTCATCCTGTTTTATATCCTGCCGTTTCTTCCCTTCGTTTATTTCTTCTTTGTCGTGGGGGAATGGGTGAAGACCATCTTCGAGGCGATGGTGGGCCTGCCGCTCTGGGCGCTGGCCCATCTGCGCATAGACGGCGAGGGTTTACCGGGGGATTCCGCATCCAACGGGTATTTCCTGATTTTCGAGATTTTCCTCAGGCCGATCGTCTCCATCTTCGGATTGATCGGTTCCATGACGATTTTCACCGTGCAGGTGCGGATTTTGAATTTCACATGGGATCTGGTGATAGACAACCTGACGGGGTTCGCGGAGGAAACGGATTCTACGATCAGCCTTATCCAGGACGTGGTCATCCAGCGCGGGGTTATCGATAACTTCTTTTTCACGATCATCTATACGATGATCGTGTACATGATGGCCACGGCTTCCTTCAAGCTCATCGACCGGATTCCGGACGGCATTCTGCGCTGGATCGGCGCGGGCGTTCCCTCTTTTGGCTCCATGCCCGAAGATCCTACGGGCAGCCTGACGCGCTATGTGGCCATCGGCGGGATGACGCTCGGCCAGCAGGCCGTGGATGCTATTCAAACAGGCGCGCGGGGTGTGGGCGGGGTTTTGAGGAGCGAGCTGGGCAAGCTGGATAATCTCGGCAAGGGCGGCACCGGTCCGCAGCAGGGCGGGTCATAAATGAGAGGGATTACGCGCAGACAGATCATCCGCTATACCGTGTTTCCAGAAGTAAAACCCCGGATGCAGGAATTGTTCCTGTCCGGCTTCCGGCAGGTTCCTTACCTGATGGCGCTGGTGTATCAGGTCGTGCGGCTTCTGCCCTCCGGGCACCCCTATTTGAATCCGGCGAACGCAGGGAAATTCGGTGTGCGCCACGTTATCGCCGAGGCCGCGAACAATCTGGTCATCAGCCGCAAGAACATCGACCAGATCTTTTTGTTCGTCACCATTCTTCTCGGGATCATGCTGGTGTTTGTCCAGATGGGGCTTCTGGCGTTTTCAATCATAGCTCCGGCGGCCATGGCCGCCATGCCCACGAATTTCCAGGAATTTTTTGTGACCCCCGCGGCCAACCGGGCGCAGGATATCGCCTATATTTTCCTGGACATGACCTTTGGCATCCCGGACATGTTCCTGTCGTGTGTGGATCCCGGCGCCAATGAAATCTGCCTGGACTACGACAAGGATGAGATCCGGAAGGTCGGCGGCGGCTGGATATTGAGCAGCCAGGGCTGGCCCTATCCGATCCACAAAGCCATGCATCAGACCTTTCAGTTCTACAGCATAGGCCTTCTGGTCGTGGCGGCCCTCATCACCAGCTATTTCGTGGCCACCATCGTCATTGAGACGGCTCAAACCGGCACGGCCTTCGGCAAGCGCTTCAACAAGGTCTGGGCGCCGATCCGGATCGTGATGGCGTTCGGGCTTCTGGTGCCGGTGGGGCACGGGCTCAACAGCGCACAATATATCGTGCTCTACGCCGCGAAGTTCGGCTCCGGCTTTGCCACGAACGGCTGGACGCTGTTTAACGACACCCTGACGGAGCAGACCTTCCTGGGGCCTACAAGCAATCTTGTGTCCCGCCCGAATGTTCCGGAAGTGGGGAATCTCCTGCAATTTTTATATGCGGCGAAGATCTGCAAAATTCTTGAGGCTGCACAAAATCCGCCCCGTCAGATCAATGCCTATCTTGTGGGTGATCCGCTGGGCGAAAACTACATGCTGTTCCCCCAGACGGGTTCTTACAATCAGATGATCGCGTTTGCGAACGGCTCTTCCCAGCTCCTGATTCGTTTCGGGGATCCTGATTATCAAAGCAACCCC